>DASSNZ010000015.1:0-9845 GCA_035701135.1 Verrucomicrobiia bacterium | reverse complement strand
CAGATGAACACAGATTCGCACAGATATTTTTAAAGAAACAGAGTCGTTGTTCTTGCCAGTTTAAGGTCTGATTTGTGTCCCTCTGCGGCTCTGTTTTCCGGATTGGTTCACACATCAATCACCGGACCATCTCCGCCGGGTTTATCGGATGGCGGCGGCGGACGGCGATTTCGGTGAAACTCCACGCGCGTGGCGCCGCGTCCGGTGAGGGAATTCAAAACCAGCGAAACGATGCTGATGATCAGCGCGCCGCCAAATGCCCACCAGAAACTGTCCACGTGAAAACCCTGCAGGATTGCGCCGACGAAATAGAGCAGCAGCGCGTTGATGACGAAAATGAAAGTTCCCAACGTGAAAATCAAAAGCGGCAACGCGACGAGCAGAAGAATCGGGCGAACGAATGCGTTTAAAATTCCAAGCAACAGCGATGCGACGAACAGATCCAGCGGAGTGTCGTAGCGAATGCCGGGCAATATCGAAACCGCCACGAGCACGGCGGCCGTGTTGATGATCCAGCTTTGCAGGAATTTTTTCAGTTTGGGCGACATTGTTGGCCGGAATTCAAGTCGAGTTTCGTGACCCAAGATGAAACAGCTCCGTGTCGAACACAAGAGTCAATCGCCGATAGAATTAAACATCGAACATCGAAGGCCGAACGCTGAAAATTCAATGCGATTACGAAACCCGCCTCACTCGCCGGGACTGGCGATTAAAAAGCTTGAGCCGATTTCCGCCTGAATTTCCGCCGTTTTTAAACTGGCGGGAAGCAGACAAAATTCGCCCGGCAAAAGTTCCACCGAAATGGCTCCGTCGCTCGCGACGATTTTTTCTTCAATGGCGGCGACGATTTTCATTCGAGGTTGTTTGAATGAAATTGTTTCCTTCGCGAGCGCGCGCCAGAGATCCACGTTGAACAAAGGATTTTTTGCGAGCGGCCGGATTTTGAATCGTCCCGCGCTGGAAAACGGAGTTTCCACGAGCGCCGGTTCAAAGTCGTCGAAATCAATGCTTGCCAGCGATTCCGCAACGTGCAGATCGCGCGGCCTGCCGTCCGCGCCAACGCGGTTCCAATCGAATACGCGATAAGTCGTGTCCGAGTTCTGCTGAATTTCAAAAATCACCAGGCCCGCGCCAATGGCGTGTACGCGGCCGCTCGGCAGAAACATCGCGTCGCCCGCTTTGACCGGCACGCGATGAAAACATTCCGCCACAGTTCCATCGCGAATTTTGCGCTCGAATTCCTCGCGCGTAACGCCGCGCTTGAGGCCGACGTAAAGTTCAGCTCCGGGCGCGGCGCGGGCGATGTACCACATTTCGGTTTTCGGTTCGCCGCCGAGCGCCGATGCCTTGTGCGCGGGCGGATGCACCTGAAGCGAAAGTTTTTCCCGCGCGTCGAGAATTTTAATGAGCAACGGAAAATAACCGCGTTGCGATTGGGCGCCGCCGAGCAATTCGCGCTCGTGATTTTCCATCAGCCAACGAAGATTTTTTCCCGCGAGCGGACCGTTTGCGATGACGCTGGCGTCGCCCGGGCGGTCGCTGATTTCCCAGGATTCGCCGATGGGCGCGTTCGGCGGAAGAGGTTTGCGATAAAGCATTTCCAGATTGCGTCCGCCCCAGACGCGTTCTTTGACAATGGGAATAAATTTTAATGGATACAACACAACAGGTTTTTTCCCAATTTTCGGCGAGCCGGATTTGGCGTTCAGGAAACGCGCGCGGTTGCCGGCGACTTTCCTTTTTTTTCGGCTTCGACTGAAGTGGCGGCCTTTTCAAGAACATGGCCGAACGAGCGATATTTCTCGTAACGTTTTTTCAGTCGTTCGGTCGGAGGAATTTTCAGCAATTGTTCGAGATGTTTCAGCAAATGGCGTTGAAGAACTTCGGCCATTTTATCGGGGTCAGTCTGCGCGCCGCCCAGCGGTTCGGGAACAATCGCGTCCACGAGCCCGAGTCCATGGAGATCTTTGGCGGTGATTTTCAGCGCTTCGGCGGCTTTCGGCGCGGCGGAGCGGTCTTTCCAGAGAATTGCCGCGCAGCCTTCCGGGCTGATGACGGAATAATAAGCGTTTTCGAGAATCAAAACGCGATCCGCCACGCCGATTCCGAGCGCGCCGCCGGAACCGCCTTCGCCAATGACCACCGCGACGATGGGCACTTCAAACAGCATCATCTCGCGCAGATTCACGGCGATGGCTTCCGCGATGTGGCGTTCCTCCGCGCCGATTCCCGGATACGCGCCGGCGGTGTCAATCAACGCGATGATCGGCAGATTGAATTTGTCGGCGAGTTTCATCAGGCGCAATGCTTTGCGGTAGCCCTCGGGATGCGCGGAACCGAAATTGCGCCGGATATTTTCCTTGGTATCGCGGCCTTTTTGCGTGCCGACGACCATGACTCTGTGTTCGCCGAGCGAGGCAAAACCGCCAACGATCGCGCGGTCTTCGGCAAAAAGCCGGTCGCCGTGCAGTTCGGAAAAATCGCTGAAAGCGGACGTGAAATAATCGAGGGAAAACGGGCGTTTGGGATGGCGCGCGAGCTGGACGCGCTGCCAGGGAGTCAGGTTCGAAAAAATTTGCCGGCGCGTTTCCTCGATTTTTTTTTCGATCAGGCGGATTTCCTCTTCGAAACTGATGCCGAGCGAATGCGTGTCCGGATGTTTTTTCAACTCCGCGAGCTTGCCTTGCAATTCAAGGATTGGCTTTTCGAAGTCGAGTTGATGTTTCATTGGGTGAAAAGAATAATTCGCAAAAGCCGTCCAATCAACGTGAAATCCGGGACGGAAAAATTCAACCGCGAAAAGTACGGAACAAACGAAGGAAAAAACGAATTTTTCAGTTCCATGCGTTTTGCGCAATCCGGAAAAGAAAAGAGCCGGACACGAGGTCCGGCTCCAAACGGTGACGAGGTTTACACGCCTTCACCAAGGCGCTCAGAAGGGTAATGCGGCCAACTATTGGTCGCTGTTCGAACCGCATTACAAGCAAAACCTCTATACTAACCCTAAACGAACAGCGAAATTCTCAACCAAACTCGCCCACAGTTATAGATGCCTGAACTGCCGGGTCCGTTCAAAATTTTGTGATTCCAACAACGCTTCCAGTCTGTCTAAAGAACGTTTTCCCTCTTTTTCCGAACAAGCAAACCGTTCCATCGAATCGGTGTCCCGTCAAGGCCGGCGCAAAGAAAATTTTTTGAAAAATGTCGCCAAATCCAAAATCAATTTTGCGCCGGAATTTCGCTTGGGCGAATTCCGCCAAAATATCGAAAAACGCGAACAAAAACCCACGAATTTCTCACAGAACAACAGAAAAATTAAACCCCGGCAAACGCGGAAAGTTTCCGGGCGAAACAGAAATTCTTTGGTTCCGGCGAGCCGCCGTTATTCGGGCGGAACGTCCGAAAATATCCTTGTGTGGGAACGACTCCGCAGCACCCGCGCAAACGGCGTTTTTCCGTTCGGCGAAAGCGATTCGTTCAGCGCTTTCGTTTTGCCTTTGCCCGAGGCGAGCATCCAGACTTCGCGCGCCGCCGCGAGCGCCGGAAAACCCAGCGTCACGCGCTCGGGCGGAGGTTTGGGCGAATTCAGCACCGCGCGATAAACCGCTTTGCTGTTGGAAATTTCCTCCGGCTCATTTGGAAAAAGCGACGCCGTATGGCCGTCTTCTCCAAGCCCGAGAAAAATCAGGTCGAGCATCGGTTGGCCGGAATTTTCCAGCGGCGCGATGCCGCGAATTTCCGTTTCGGCGGCTTTCGCGGCCTCGGCCGGCGCAAGCTCGCCGCGCACGCGATGAATCTGTTTTTCGGAAATTTTCAGCGGCTCGAACAGTAATTCCCGCGCCGCGCGAAAATTGCTTTCCCGATCGTCCGGCGGAACGCAGCGTTCGTCCGCCCAGAAAAAGTGAACGCGTTCCAGCGAAATGGCCCGCGCGCGGGATTGCTCCACGATGGTCGGAAAAAAAATCTGCGTGATGCGTCCGCCCGAAAGCGCGACAAAGTGGGATTTGCCGGCGTGATTCGCCGCCGCGACTTTTTCCAGCCACGCGGCAGTGACGGCGCGGGAAAGTTCCGCGGAATCGGGAAAAAATTTCAGCTCAAAATTCTGCATGATTTAAATTATCGCATTGCGACGAAACCTGCTGCCGGAAGTTAAATTTTTCCGCGTTTTCGATTTCAGCATTTTCACGTTTTCAAATTCAATGGGTCGTATGCAGGCCAAGGGGAAATCGCGGCGATTCCAGCCAGTCGGCCAGGAGATTCAATTCCATTGCGGTGAAACCAATTCCCGATGTGCGCGCGAAGGACAATTGCGTCGGGCCGGTTTGCGAAATGTCCGTCGCGGAACTGCCGAGTTTGGGCATGATCGCTTTGAGCCAAAGAATACTCGCGCAACCGAACGGCAACTGGGATTTGCCCGAAACCTGGCGAACGAATTGGCTGATGTAAATCCATTGCTCGACTTTCGCCGCGGTAAATTCCCGGTCGTAATAGACGTCGTTGGTGCGGCCAAGAAGTCCTGTAATCAAATCGGCGGGCGGCGGGGAATTATCTCCCTGAGTCAGCACCGAACCCGCGATGGCGAACTCGCCCTGCGCGGTTTTTTCGGATTTCAAAAACGGATATAAAAACGGAAATCCTTTCCAGCGGATTCCGTTGAACGTCGTGGATTTTTCAAATCCCGCCAGTTCGTTGGTGGAAAACCACGGGCTGCCTTTTTGCAAAATTTTCGCGGAGATCCGGGCGACGTGATTGCTGGCATCAGCCCAGGGCGCGGCAAGATAAACTTGCGGCGGCAGGCCGGGCAATCCCCATGTGAAGAGTTGGTTCGGCGCGTCGCCGAGTTGCAGATTTTTCCAGAGATTCAAGGATTGAAGCCAATGTCCGATGCCGCGAACGGCGGTGAGCGAATTCAATTGGCCGTGAATGAAATTGGTCGGAACGTTCCACGATTCCAGATTCAGCGACAACGGCGCGGGAAAATCCAACTCGCCGCGCGTCCGGACATATTCGCCGTCGCCGGTGACGGTGAACGCGAGTTTCGGCGTGTTTTCCGGCAATTTCCAGGACAGCGCAAATGCGCGGGAAATCCGATTCAAATCCAGATCGGCGGTGAGCCAGAAGTTCGTTGAATTTTGAGCTTTGGGATTTTTCAGGCTCGATTCCAAAAGCGGAATCGCGTCGTTGTGATTTTGCGCGATGCCGAGAATTGTCCAATCGCCGGAGCGGGTAAGTTCGATCAGATTCGGTTCGTCGTGTTTTTTGAGCGACCAGCCGTTGCCGGAATGCGCGGGCTGGATTCCGGTCAAACTTTGCAACACTTTCGCGAGATTGGTTTTCCAAAGTTCCGCGCGGGAGTTGTTCAATCGAATCGCAAAAGCGAGCGCGCCGGGATTATTTGAAGTTTCGCGAATTTCCAATCGCGACTCGGATTCGAGCATGTCGTCCAGCAACGGACGGAGCAGCGCGGCGGAATTGGTGTCGGCGGCGCGATGCAAAAGCAGCAGCCACGGAGCGCGCGAAAGCTTGTCGAGCGTCTGCTTTTCGAGTTTTGCGCTCTCGGGAAGATTCCAGAGGGACGCCAGATGCGCTGCGTTGGTGTCGGCGAGAAGTTGATTTTTTCCAATCCAATCAATGCGGGCAATGACGTCGGATTGCGGCGCGGCGCTGGAAAGCTGATTTGTGGAAACGGAAGCGGCGGATTGCATTTCGCCTTTTCCGCAACCCACCGTCAGGAACAGCGTGGCGGCGGCGATGATTCCATAATTTCGCATCCGGATTTTTTGCCAGAAGATCGCCCCATCCGCAATTTCTTAGTCGGAACAAACCGCGAACTGCGGACTTGGAAAAATCGAAAAACATGAAACCCGATTACCCGGAATTTTCAACAATCACTTTCAAGGAATCCGCCGAAGGCTTTGACGCGAGCGCGACGGCGGCCGCGGTTTGTTCCAACGCGAAGCGATGCGTCATCAGCGGACGAACATCCAGTCTGCGCGAGAAAACGAGTCGCGCGACTTCGCGTTGCAACGTGAAATCCGCCGAGTAACTGCCGATCAAATCTTTTTCGTCCACGCAAACGGACGCGAGATCCAGTTCCGTCATGGCGCCGCGTTTCGTGTGCGCGAACAATAAAATCTGTCCGCCGCCGCGCACCCGATCCATCGCCTGCCGCAGAGCGGCATCGGATGGCACGGCGAGAACGGCCGCGTCCAAAGTTTGATTTTCGAAGTCAAAATCGGATGCGCGATTGTTGGTTTTGGATTTTCGATTTGGCGAATTGGATTTTGCGCCTTGCACCAATTCCGTCCATTTCGCGCCAAATTTTTTGGCGAGCGCCAATCGCGATTCCAGCAAATCCGTCGCCAGGACATTTGCGCCCTGCAATTTCAAAAGGCGCGTGAACATCAATCCGATTGGACCTTGCCCGGCCACGAGCACATCGTCGCCGCGCAAAAGGCGCAGGCGTTTGACGGCTTTCAAAACCGTGTTGACGGGTTCGAGCATCGCGCCTTCCTTGAACGAATTGCGCGCGGGAATTTTCACAACGCCGGGCAGCACGAACGGCATCACGCGAACGTATTCGGCGAAACCGCCGCCCGCCGGCTCGAATCCCGCCGTGATGCCGGTGCGCTTGTATTGGGCGCATTGCGCGAAGGCGCGATGCCGGCACGCGTGGCATTTCAAACATGGCACATGATGATGCAATGCAACGCGGTCGCCCAATTTGAATTGCGAGTCTGGAGTTTCGAGTTTGGATTTTCCACCGCCGATTTGGACAATGGTTCCGGCGGTTTCGTGTCCGAAAATTCGCGGCGGCGGCACGGTTCCGAATTGAATTTTTTTGATGTCGGTCGGACAAACGCCGCAAATGGCGACCTTGACGAGCAGTTCGTTCGCCGCGATGCGCGGAACGGGCACGGCCTCAATGCGAATGTCATTGATGCCGCGATAAACCGCGGCGCGCATGGTTTTTGGAATCGCAAACACGAGAATCTTTTATCGTAAATGCTGAAATGCTGAAATCCGAAATGCTGAAATAAATTCCAATTCGGTCCGCTTTGAAATTCAATAATCCAAAAATTCGGAAATCCAAAGATCCGTGCGGCTCATTTGCCACGGCAGAATTCCGCAAATTCCGGTTCCGGTTCGCAGTGGAATTCCACCATCTCGCCGCGCCAGAGAAATCGCGCGGCGGCTGCGTGCAAGGCGTGATTGCGCAAAATCAGTCGCCGCCGTTGCTCCGGCGTCAGCCGGTTTTCCACCAGCGCGAGATATAAATCTTCGTCGCCGCCGTAAATCTTGTCGCCGACAACCGGATGACCAATGTGTGCGAGATGGATTCGGATCTGGTGCTTGCGACCGCTGCGCGGGCGAACGCGAAGCAAAGAGAATTTACCGGCCCGTTTCAATTCCGATCCGGACGGGAAATCGAAATCCAACGCGCGGGTGAATCGGCGCTCAACGTGAAATTCCGTTCGCGACGGCGCGCCGTCAGGCCGAACGCAATCTTTCACCGCGACGCGGCTTTGCTCATCTTTGCCGAGCGGCTTGTCAACAACGCCGGATTCGCATTCGACGTGCCCGTGAACAATGGCGAGATATTCTTTTTCGATGGCGCGATGTTCCAGAATATTTCCCAGTTCGGCGGCGATGGCGGAATTTTTTGCGACGATGACGATGCCGCTGGTTTCGCGATCCAACCGATTCACCAGGCGCGGCTCGGAACTTTTCAAATACAATCGCGCGCGGCCAATCAGGCTCGACATCTCGCCGTTTTTTGTTGGATGACAAACCAGCCCGGCGGGTTTGTTGATTACCAGCAGGTCGGAATTTTCGTGAACGATGTTGAACAATTTTTCCATTTACGAATTACGGATTTTGCGATTTGCGATTGACGTGGGTGTTGAAAAATTTTTTGCGATTTTGACGAATAAATGAGACCTGAAAAATCCAGCCGATTTCGCGGATGACGCGAATGGCGCGCATTCTTTGACGCCGTTCGCGAAACGTGAATGCGAATAGTGAATTGTAATTCCAGAATTCATCATCAGTTTTACTTCATTTACCGGCTCCGCGTTTAAGCTGCAATATGCTTGCTATTTCATCGGATTTATCAAATGTTATTCTGACCTAATTGACTGGCTCCAGCAGCCAGTTTTTTTATTGGCAAATTGGAACATTTATGGATTCGACATCGAAAATTGAAGAAAAAACAAAGGATTCCCTGGCGGATTTCCGGACAAATCCGCGCGTATTGGTATTATCAGCCCTGGCCATTCCCATCGGCGCGTTGAGCGCGGGCGTCGCGTATTTCCTGCTGCGACTTATCAGTTGGATCACGAACATTTCCTTTCACCAGCATTTCTCGCTGGCGGATGTGACGCCCGAGGGAAATCATCTCGGCGCGCTCGTGATTATTGTGCCGGTCATCGGCGCGATCATCATCGGATTGATGGCGCGATACGGCTCGCCGAAAATTCGCGGGCACGGAATTCCCGAGGCGCTCGAAGCGATTTTGCTGGGACGCAGCCGGATTGAATCCAAGGTGGCGATTCTCAAGCCGATTTCATCCGCGATTTCGATCGGCACGGGCGGGCCGTTCGGAGCGGAAGGTCCGATCATCATGACCGGCGGCGCGTTTGGGTCGTTGATTGCGCAATTGTTTCGGCTGACGGCGGCGGAGCGAAAAACTTTGCTCGCGGCCGGCGCGGCGGGCGGCATGGCGGCGGTGTTCAATACGCCAATCGCGGCGGTGTTGCTCGCGGTCGAATTGCTGTTGTTTGAATGGCGTCCGCGCAGCTTCATTCCCGTCGTGGTTTCGTCGTCGGTCGCTGCCGGATTGCGGGTTTATCTTTTGGGAGCCGGGGCGATATTTCCGACGGCGGCCCATGCGCCGTTGAGCGGAATGACGCTGCTGGCGGCGGCGTTTGTGGGAATTCTGATGGGTTTCGGATCGGGATTGCTGACGACGCTGGTGTACGCGGTGGAGGATTTTTTCGATAAACTGCCGATTCATTGGATGTGGTGGCCGGCGATTGGCGCGGTGGCGGTGGGCATCGGCGGCTGGCTGGACCCGCGCGTATTGGGTGTCGGTTACGATTTGATTCGCGCGATGTTGCGCGGTGAAATTGTCGGCGGGTTGCTGGTCGGATTGATGGTTGGAAAGGCGATTGTCTGGTCCATTTCGCTCGGCTCAGGAACCTCGGGCGGCGTGGTCGCGCCGTTGTTGATCATTGGCGGCGCGTTTGGAGCGTTGCTCGGGCATTGGTTGCCGGTGGGCGATCCGGCGCTCTGGGCGATGGTCGGAATGGGCGCGATGATGGCGGGAACGATGCGGGCGCCGTTCACCGGCGTGGTCTTTTTGCTGGAGGTGACGCACGATATGAACGCGTTTCCGGCGCTGTTGATCGGTTGTGTTTCCGCGCTGGCGGTGACGGTGCTGTTGTTGCGCCGTTCCATTCTGACTGAAAAACTGGCGCGCCGCGGCCAGCACATCACATGCGAATACAGCATTGATTTATTCGAAGTTTTTCGCGTTGGCGAAGTAATGGACAAGAAACCGCCGGTTGTTGCTTCGACAATGACCGTCAGCGAATTGTCGGATCGCATCGCGCACGGTGACGTTGACATATCACGACGCCAGGGAACGCTTCTGCTTGATGAAAACGGAAAATTGGCTGGCATTATTACGCGCGGCGATGTTTTGAGCGCGTTGCAGAAGGATCCGTCCGGCAAGAAAACGCTGCTCGAATGCGGCACGCCGAAACCGCTGGTTGCGTATCCGGATGAACGGTTGAACGACGCGATTGCGCGGATGCTGAAAAACAATATTGGGCGGCTGCCGG
>DASSNZ010000014.1:0-2430 GCA_035701135.1 Verrucomicrobiia bacterium | reverse complement strand
CCTCGCCAACGGAGAAAAATTTAATCCCGAAATCGAAAACCTGGTTCATGTCGCGCGGACCCTGGACCGCATCTATGAACATTCCTCAAATGGGGAAAACGAAAAGAAATGAGCAGAAATAAAAATGAAATCAAACGCGTTCTGATGACCGCCGATACCGTGGGGGGAATCTGGACGTACGCAATGGAATTGTCGCGCGCGCTCGGAACGCGCGGCGTCGAAGTCGGTCTCGCGACGATGGGCGCGCACTTGAACGGCGCGCAGCGAGCGGAAATTCGCGCGCTCGAAAACGTCGAATTATTCGAGAGCGATTACAAACTGGAATGGATGGACGAACCGCGCGCAGACGTGGAGCGCGCCGGACTCTGGCTGCTTGAACTGGAGGAACGCTTCCGGCCCGATGTCGTTCACCTGAACAGTTTTTCGCATGGCGCGTTTCCCTGGCGTTCACCAAAAATCGTCGTCGGCCATTCGTGCGTTTTGTCCTGGTGGCGCGGCGTGCATCAGTGCGACGCCCCGGAGGAATGGGACGAATATCGTGAAGCGGTCATGGCCGGACTTCACGGCGCGGACCTGGTCGTCGCACCGTCGCAGGCGATGCTGGTCTCGCTGAATGAACATTACGGGCCATTTCCATCAAGCGCGGTGATTTTTAACGGACGCGAATTGCCGTCGCTTCATTCCAAAGCAAAACACGATTTTATTCTCGCCGCCGGACGCCTCTGGGACCCGGCGAAAAATATTTCCGCTCTAGCGGAAATCGCGCCGAGCCTGCCGTGGCCGATTTACGTCGCCGGCGAAGAAACCAATCTCGACGGGCGGCAAACGCAGCTTGATCACGTTCATCGTCTCGGTTCGATGCCGTCGTCCGATCTGATCGGATGGTTCGAGCGCGCCGCAATTTACGCTTTGCCGGCGCGTTACGAACCCTTCGGCCTGTCCGCGCTGGAGGCCGCGCTCGCCGGTTGCGCATTGGTGCTTGGCGATATTCCGAGCCTGCGAGAAATCTGGGGCGACGCCGCGATTTTCGTTTCGCCGGACGATTCTGCGATGTTGGAAAAAACACTGCGCAATCTTATTGAAAATCCGGTCGAACTCGCGCGCTACGCTGAAAAAGCGCGCATCGCCGCGCAACAATATACTCCCGCGAAAATGGCGGAACATTATCTCGCCGCGTATCAACTGGTGGCAGACAAACATGCGCCCCGCGCTGTTCCGGGTGAAATGAGCTTATGCGCTTCGTAATGTTTTACCATTCCGTGTTGTCGGACTGGAACCATGGCAACGCGCATTTTCTTCGCGGTGTGGCGACGGAGATTCAGTCGCGCGGACACGAGGTCGCGATTTTCGAGCCGCATGATTCCTGGAGTTTGCAAAATCTTTTGTCCGAATACGGCGAAGCGCCGTTGCGCCAGTTTCGAGAAAATTATCCCGCGCTTGAACCGACGCGTTACGAATTGGAAAAACTTGATCTGGATTCGGCCTTGGACGGCGCGGATGTGGTCATCGTTCACGAATGGAATGATAATGATCTGGTCCGTCGAATCGGCGAACATCGCGCCCGAAGCGGCGCTTATCTTTTATTCTTTCACGACACGCATCATCGAATGGTTACCGCTCCGGAAAACATGGCCGCGTATGATCTATCTAATTACGACGGCGTGCTCGCGTACGGCGAGGTGCTTCGCGAGCTTTACGAAAAAAGCGGCCTCGCGCGTCAGGCCTGGACATGGCACGAGGCGGCGGACACGCGCGTTTTCCATCCGATTGCGAATGGCGCGCCGGAAGGCGATTTGATCTGGATTGGAAACTGGGGCGATGGCGAACGCGCCGCCGAACTGGATGAATTTCTCGTGCAACCCGTTCGCGAACTTTCGCTCGACGCTCGAATGCACGGCGTTCGTTATCCGGTTGAAGTGGTCCACGAACTTGCGAAAGCGGATATTGAATACGCCGGCTGGCTGCCGAATTTCGAAGCGCCGCGCTGGTTTGCGAAATACAAAGTGACCGTCCACGTTCCGCGTCGCCCGTACGTTCAGGCGCTGCCGGGAATTCCAACCATTCGCGTTTTTGAAGCGCTCGCGTGCGGCATTCCGCTCGTGTGTTCGCCGTGGAAAGACGCCGAAGAATTATTCGAGCCGGGAAAAGATTTTCTCGTTGCTCGCGACGGCGCGGAAATGACGCGGCATTTGCGCGCGGTGCTGAACGAACCGGAACTGGCGCGCGAACTTTCGCGGCACGGACTCAAAACCATACTCTCGCGGCACACGTGCGCGCATCGCGTGGACGAACTGCTCGCCATCTGCTCGGAACTCAATCAACCCGCCGAAACCCAGGCGCTCGCATGATTCACGGACTCAATATTTCTTTTTTCGGCTCGAGCCTCGTCTCGGCTTATTGGAACGGCGCGGCGACCTATTATCGCGGCCT
>DASSNZ010000013.1:0-4120 GCA_035701135.1 Verrucomicrobiia bacterium | reverse complement strand
CGGCGATTATGATTTGATGCGGCTGGCGTTTCAACTTGACGTGGGTTTGTATTATGCCGGCGTCGCTTCGCAGCCGTACAAGCAGGGAGCAAAAGCTTTTTCCGAACCGGTTTTTTCCACGCCGCCATCGGTTCCGTTTTTTTGGTTCATGCGGTTTTACAACCGGCGTTTCGCGCAAATGGCGCGAGTGCGGCGACGGAGAAAATCCTGGGGCGAACGGAACGCCGGACAGCGGTATTTGGTTCCGGGATTTACATTTTCAGGTCGAAGTTCGTGGCCGATTGTGAAGGCGCTTGGCGGCTGGGCATGGCTGGAATTGACGGAAGGCTGGCGAAGCTGGTTCGCCTCGCGCGAAACTCCGCCGATGCCGTTGAAAGAAGCAATGGCGTGAAAACGGTCGGCGATTGTCTGAAGAATACGAGTTCGGGTTCTTCGTCACAGCGCGTGCGCGGCGCTTCCGCGTTTTCGCCGGTCTGATGTTCGTGAGCGGAAATTCAGCGGGCGTTTATTCGATTTGCCTGACACTTTTACAGCGCGCCGGAGGGAACTGACATCGCCGATTGGCCGGGGCGAATACGCGGATGACGGCGCAATTTATTTTGAATCAATAAACGCCACACCATCCACAGCGCCTCGCGCACAATGTTGCCGGACATTTTGGAATGACCATGAAATCGGTCGGTGAAAATGATTGGAACTTCGACCACTTTCATTCCGCGCCGCCAGACTTTGTGCGTCATCTCGATTTGAAAGCTGTAACCGTTGGATTCGATTTCATCGAGATTGATCGCCTGCAACGCGCGTCTTCGAAAACATTTGTAACCGCCGGTTGGATCGGTGAACGGCATTCCGGTGATGATTTGCACATACATCGCCGCGCCCTTGCTGAGCATCAGGCGTTTCAACGGCCAGTTGATGATCCGAATTCCGTTGAGGTAACGTGAGCCGAGCACCAGATCTGCGTCTTTGGCCGCGTCGAGAAACGTCGGAATGTCATCCGGGTTGTGCGAAAAATCGCCGTCCATTTCAAAAATGAATTCGTAATTCCGTTCCAGCGCCCACTTGAATCCGGCGAGGTATGCGCGGCCCAAACCGTTTTTTTCGGAGCGGTGAAGAACGTGAATGGAAGGATGCCGCGCGGCCAGTTCATCGGCGAGTTTTCCCGTGCCGTCCGGCGAATTATCGTCCACGACGAGCAGATCCACCGGAGACGGCAAAGCCAAAAGCCGTTGCGCGAGCGGCGGCAGGTTTTCCCGCTCGTTAAACGTAGGAACAACGACAAGGGTGTGGTTCATGCTTCTGGTACCCGCGAATAAGTAACTGAAAATTTACAAATAAACAAGTAGGCAAATCGCAGGTGTCAAAACTCACCTTGAAGAATGTTCCTTTTCTGAAGTTTCTCCTGGCGGGCGCGCCAGTGCGAAAGCAGGTCCTTGCGCGTTGTCAACGAGCGAAAAATTTCAAACGCTTGCCGTGGATATTACTGATTTCAGCAGGCTGCTTGAGCGGCTCGGGATTTCAGCTCGATGCGTTTCTAATTGATTCCCAGCAATTCCACTTCGAAAACGAGCGTGCTGTTTGGCGGGATTTTCGGGCTGGGACTGTTCGGGCCGTAGGCCAGATTCGGCGGAATGATGAATTTGAATTTGTCGCCCACTTTCATCAGTTGCAATCCCTCCGTCCAGCCGGGAATCACCCGGTTCAATGGAAAACTGATCGGCTGGCCGCGCTCGACGGAACTGTCGAAAACCGTTCCGTCCAGCAGCGTGCCGGTATAATGCACTTTCACGGTGTCCGTTGGTTTCGGAGAAACGGTGCCCGTGCCGCGTTTCAATATCTGGTATTTGAGTCCGCTGGCGGTTGTGATCATTTTGTTGTCGGAAGTGTTTTCCGATTCGTTCGTGGAAATTTTTTCGGAAGTGGCGGGCGCGATCACGGCGTTCGTGGCGGCAACGTCGGCGTTTGTCGGTTCCGACTTGTTGCAGCCTGACAGGCAAACGGCGGCGGCCAGGGCGAAAGATTATTTCGGCAATGTCATAAGCGATTTCTGTTTTCCGGGCGCAAAAGCTTCCACGATGCGTTTCCTCACGTCAAGAAATCCTCGGGAACGGAAATCAGCCGCGGAATTTCCGCAGCTTGATTTTAAGGCGCGAATTGTTATTGTCCCATTTCGCCGGCACACAACCAAATTGAACCGGCGGTTTCTCTCCAATAAAAACATAATACAAAAAAAGGTCCGTTATGAAAAAACGAATGCTGTTCCTTGCGATTACCTCGGTTGCGGGTTTGCTGCTCGCGGCCGATTCCACGCCGAAAGATGACGCGCTGGCCGCCGCGAAAAAACTCGGCGACTCGGCCAGTTACAGTTGGAAAACAACCGTTGCCGTTCCCGACAGCGCCCGGTTCAAACCAGGCCCGACCGATGGCAAGACGGAGAAGGGTGGATTCACGGATGTAAAAATGACGTTCGGCGACAACACGATGGAAATCGTGACGAAAGGCGACAAAGCCGTGTTCATGAATCAGGATGGCGAATGGCAAACGCCGGCCGAAGCGGAAAACGATCAGGGATTCGGACGCTTCATTTCCCGCATGGTTCGTGATTTCAAAGCGCCCGCCGCGCAGGCTGAGGAACTGGCGAACGGCGCGAAGGAACTCAAAAAGGATGGCGACGTGATTTCGGGCGATTTGACCGAGGACGCCGCAAAATCGCTGATGTCATTTCGTCGTCGCGGCGGAAACGGACCGGAAATCAGCAACCCCAAAGGCTCGGTGAAGTTCTGGACCAAAGACGGCGTTTTGTCCAAATACGAATTCTCCGTGAAAGGCAGCATGGATTTCAACGGCAACACGGTGGATATGGACCGGACGACGACCGTTGAGATCAAAGACGTCGGCTCGACGAAAGTGGAAGTGCCGGACGCGGCAAAAAAGAAAATATCCTGATTTGCTTCATGCGAGCCGGAAATCGCAATTTGCGATTTCCGGCTGGTAATCCGTTTTTGCCCCTGCCGAACAAAATTGCCGGGCCAATGAAATTTTTGACGAATCCAACAAAGGCAATAGAGTCGAAATGAATCGCAAAGAATTAGGCAGAACACTGGTTCTGCCCACATCTGCTTAACCACCTGTTAGGCTGACTGTGCGTTTGTATGTTTCAAGCACTCCAAAGATTCGCTGAGAGATTCCGGAAGCCGAAGAGTGAGCCGAAGCGTTTGGAGATTACAGATGATGACCTCGCTCTATTCGAGAGTGGTCGCGAGGTTTACCGTTTCCGGTGGGCGGACGTTTCCAAGGTGGAGACTTACAAGCGAGACCTGTTCTCGGTGGACATAATTTGTTTGGATTTTGCAGTGGACGCAGACCAGATGGTTTACATGACACACGATGAGATGGATGGATTCAGTGAGCTGAGCAGTCGCCTCACGCGATATTTTCCGTCTATCGCGCCGGACTGGTGGAGCGAGGTAGCGTTTCCTGCATTTGCCACCAAGCACAGGATTTTGTATGTAAAGGGGTCAGTCCCGCCTTGACGCGGTGCAAAGAGATTGTTAGACCCAGGTCATGCCACGCGCATTGCGTATTGAGTATCCGGGAGCGATTTATGGGATGAATCACGGAGACCGCACGACGCCACTGGAAGAAAAATCAATTGCAACTGAAAGTGTGTCAATTGTGAGGACTGACCCCTTTACGGAGCATCAAAGAATTTATTGAAATTCACATGCGCTACTGAGTTTTCTTCACGCCATGAAAACGGATGAACCGTCGGATCCAGCCCAGATACGCTTCCTCCGTTCGATCTGAATAATGCCCGGCCCGCAATTTGTCATGCACGACTTCCGAAAGCATTTTTCGACGCGAAACTTCTGGTTTTGTTGGGGAGGTCACGACCGCCAATTTAGGGAAAACTTTTGACAGAAGCCAATAAAAACGCTAAACTCCAGAAATGAACCCAAAGAGAACTAGGCAGAACACTGGTTCTGCCCACATCTGCTTAACCACCTGTTAGATCCGAGCCGCATGACGATGATGATGAGAACTGGAGCAGAGGGATTGACAGGGGGATTAAGCTCAGGCCGCCGTCGGACGCGCTTCGGCTTAACAGGCGTTGAAGCCG
>DASSNZ010000012.1:0-9997 GCA_035701135.1 Verrucomicrobiia bacterium | reverse complement strand
AAATTGCGGATTTTTTCCACGTCGCTCCGGGGAAATCCAAGCACGCTGGCCGACAATTCCGCCGCCGCAATCTGGCCGATGGAAATCGCCTCGCCGTGCAGATATTTTCCGTAACCTGAAATCGCTTCGAGCCCGTGGCCGATCGTGTGGCCGAAATTCAGAATCGCGCGCAGTCCGCTTTCCGTTTCGTCCCGGCCGACGACGTCCGCCTTGATTTCGCAACAACGCGCAATGATTGGCGCGAGCGTTTTCGTTTCGCGTTGAAGCAGTTTCGCCATGTCACGTTCCAGCCGCGCAAACAATTTCGCGTCGCGAATGATTCCGTACTTGATCACTTCCGCCAGACCGGAGCGATATTCTCGCGCGGGCAGCGTTTTCAAAGTGTCGGGATCACACAAAACCAGTTTCGGCTGATAAAATGCGCCGACGAGATTTTTCCCGGATTTCAGATTCACGCCGACTTTTCCACCGACCGAACTGTCCACCTGCGCGAGCAGCGTGGTGGGAACCTGAACAAACGCAATGCCGCGCAAATACGTCGCCGCGACGAAACCGGCCAGATCGCCGACAACGCCGCCGCCGAGCGCGACGATAAACGATTTGCGTTCGAGCCGATGCTTCGCCAGTTGATCGTAGCAGGAATGAACAATGTTGAGATTTTTCGCGGTTTCCCCGGCGCGAACGGTGATTGAAATGGATTCAAATCCCGCGGCTTTGAGTGAATTTTGCGCGGCTTTCGCGAATCGCGGAGCGACGTTGCTGTCGGAAATAATCGCGCAACGATTTCCGAGATTCAATCGCGCGCATTCCTTTCCGAGAAGCGACAGAAGTCCCGGCGCGATTTTGATTTCATAGCTGCGACTGCCCAGCGGCACGTGAACGTTTGGCACGGCAAAAGAATAGAAGCGCGGACGTTCGCCGCAAGCTTTAGCTGCTCGGCACATTGAGTTTTGAAAAACTGAAAATGAGAAATATCGCCGGGCCAATTCATGAATTTGGAAAATATTTTTGAAAAGCACTTGCGCGCAGGAAAAGCTGGTGCATTATTTAGCGCGCTTCTGGAACGCGGGGTGGAGCAGCCCGGTAGCTCGTCAGGCTCATAACCTGAAGGTCCCAGGTTCAAATCCTGGCCCCGCAACCAATTTCTCAAACGAGCAAAATCCGAAATTCAAACATCGGAATTCGCCGTGCGTCTGTCCTTTTAGGCATTCGGAATTCAAACTTCGGATCGGAACTACAATTTGCCAGAGTTTGTTTGACGCGAGGCTTGCGGGAAGGCTATTTTCCGGGACACTTGTCCGGTGGTGTAATGGTAGCACAAGGCCCTTTGGAGGCTTTTGTCATGGTTCGAATCCATGCCGGACAGCCAGTTTCTCCCGGTTTTTCCCCGAGCCATTTCTAGAAAAAATCAAAAGCCAAATCGCATTGGGATCCGCGAATGGCTTTAATTCCGAAAATTATTTCGTCGCGACGCCGTTTCGTTTGGCCATAATCGCTTCCACGATTTTTTTGCCAAGCTCGGGTTTTTCCACCAGCGCTTTTTGCGAGGCATCCTTCCCCTGCCCGATCAATTCGCCGTTGAACTGCAGCCACGCTCCTTTTTTCTCAACAACGCCGTTTTCAATGCCGACATCCAGAATGCTCGCTTCCTTGTTGATTCCGTGGTTGTAAATAATGTCAAACTCCGCTTCGGTAAATGGCGGCGCCACTTTATTTTTCACGATCTTTACTTTTACGTGATTTCCAATCGCGTTGCCCGCCGCGTCTTTCATCGTTTCCTTGCGCCGGATATCAATGCGCACGCTCGCGTAAAATTTCAGCGCCTTGCCGCCCGGCGTCGTCTCGGGATTTCCGAACATCACGCCGACTTTTTCGCGCAACTGGTTTGTGAAAACGCACGTCGTCCGCGATTTGTTTAAAATCGCCGTAAGTTTTCTCAGCGCCTGGCTCATCAACCGCGCCTGCATTCCCATCGTGGCCATTCCCATTTCGCCTTCGAGTTCAGCCTTGGGAACCAGCGCCGCGACGGAATCCACGACAATGACATCCAGCGCGTTCGAGCGCGCAAGCGTTTCGCAAATCGTCAATGCTTCCTCGCCGCTGTCGGGCTGCGAAACCAAAAGGTCATCGAGATTCACTCCCAATTTTTTTGCGTAACCCGGATCCAACGCGTGCTCGGCGTCAATGAAAGCGGCAAGTCCGCCGGCTTTCTGCGCGTTGGCAATGACATGAAGCATCAGCGTGGTCTTGCCCGAGGATTCCGGCCCGAAAATTTCCACCACGCGACCGCGCGGAACGCCACCGACGCCCAGCGCGAGATCAACCGCCAGCGCGCCGGTGGGAATCACTTCAATTTGCTTGAGCGCATGAGCATCGCCCAGACGCATAATGCTGCCGTCGCCGTAAGCTTTGGTGATCGAGGAAATGGCGGCATCGAGATCGCGTTGGCGCGAGACGGCGAGTTTATTCGATTCGGGGGATTTGGTTTCGGCGGACGGTTTTTCGGCGATTTTCGGTGGCATATAAAGTGGTTTGTTCCGGGATTTTATCGGAACGGCAAATTAAAAAAACATCCCACCCAAGTCAACGGCGATGAATTCCAGTATCGAACTCCATGAGAATATCCGTGGGTAATTCGGTGAAAATATCCCGTTTTCCGCGTGGTCGCGGTTGACTGCAATCAAAGGTAATCTTTCTTCGAAAGATCGGACCGGGAGTTTATCTTAACTTAACGAAATAGTTTCGGCTACTGAACCTCCGGCTGTTTTCCTCCGTTTTCCCAATGAAATTGGGTGGAGGCGAGGGTCGGAATCGAACCGACGCATAAGGCTTTTGCAGAGCCCTGCCTTACCACTTGGCTACCCCGCCGTTTCCGTTGCGGAAAATAAATCACTTTTACAGACGCGCAAGGTTATTCCGCCAAACGCCCTCACAAACGCAAATTCATAAATGCGTTTTCAACCAGTCTTTCATAAAGCAATTAATTTCCCAAAGGTCGGCAATCGGTTTTTTGCTGTGCGGCAACGACGTCATATACGGAGCCGGCCCAAATTCCGGGCAGATGGATAACATCGTGCAGCCCTCCGCGCGCCGCGCTTCAATGATTTTGCGCCACCACTTCAGGTGCGTTTCGATGTTCGGCTGCCAGAGCGGATCGCGCGGATCGGGAACCTGCGGCCCTTCGGCATGTCCAACGCGCGCATGAATATGATAACTTTGCTTCACCGCCGCAGCCACGGATGTCTCCTGATCTTCGAGCAACGATTCATGCACGCAACACCAGTGCGAAAAATCCGCTGTCAATCGCAATCGCGGCCGGGCGGCCAAAAAATTTCTTGTCGCCGGCGCACTGAACAAGGCACGGCCGCGATGGGTTTCATGATAAACCGGCAAGCCATGTTTCGCCGCCAGACCTTCGGCATGATCGAAGAGCGCGATGTTATCTGCCTCGGCGAAATGATCTCGCCCCATGTGCGAATTGAGAAACAGCGGTTGCAACAACAATGCCCGCCGATATTGCGGCTCAAAACTCGTCTGGTGTTCGGCAACGGTTTGGCCGGTCGTACGCCACTGCTGCGCGATGACGCGCAATCCAAGTTGATCCAAAACTCTCCGCGCGCGGACGCAATCCGCCGGATCCAATGGCACCGCGAGTTCCACGCCGTCAAAACCACCGTCTTTTATTTTCGCAAAAGCTTCTTCCATGGACGAATCCTCAAGACCCCACATGGAATGAAAATAAAGAATTTTCATTGCGAAATTTCTTCTCAGCCAAGACGTATCAGAATTCGACCGGCGTCTGTCCTGACCGGATAGGTGGAGAGGTTCACACAGACTGGAGCGCCCTGCGCTTTGCCGGTCGTAAAATCAAAACGCCCGTTATGCTTCGGGCATTCTATAATGTGGTCCATCACAAATCCGTTCGCGAGATGAACTTTCTCGTGCGTGCATAGTCCGTCTGTCGCGTAATATTTGTCATCAGCCGTCCGGTAAATCGCAAAGGTGCGCCCGCCGTGATCGAAGCGGATGACATCTTCCTTTTCAATGTCGTCAACGTGACCGGCGTCCACCCAGGTTTCATTCAATTGGTCACTCATGGAAATTATTTCGAAAGGGAATCAGAGCGGTTCTGCGGGACGCGCGTACGTAAACCCGGGATCGTTCGGGCCGGATTTCGCAGTCGGCGGCAATTCGCGCCGGACGAAAAACGCCGGATCCTTGCTTTGTTTCCACAGCGCGGGAATGATTTCGCGATAGGCTTCCCAAATTCCGTTGTAAGGCTTTGGCATGTCCGCCTTCAACTCCGCGTGCAAGGCAGGCAGATTGTAATTCGGCACCATTGGAAACATGTGATGCTCGACATGGTAATTCATGTTCCAATAGAGAAAACGAAAAACAGGATTCATGTAAACCGTCCGGGAATTGAGGCGATGATCCAAAACATTTTCCGCAAGGCCCGCATGTTGAGTCAGGCCAAAAACCACCATCAACCATGCGCCATAAAAAGACGGCAGGCCAATAAACATCAACGGCAGAATGCTGCGAATCGCAATGGCCCACGCGATCACACCCGCATAAATCAATGCCCAGATCCGCGCGATGCGGACCACGCGCGGCCATTCTGATTCCGGCACGTATAATTTTTCTTCGGGCGTCAGGCTGCCAAAGCAATGTCTCGCGATTCGTTTAAATTCTTTCGGCCCGCTCTTCAAAATGAAAAATGCCATCGCAATGCCGACCAGATCGGGCGGACGCGGCACGGCAATTTCCGGATCGCGGCCCACGATAATCGTGTCTGTGTGATGCCGTGTGTGGCTCCAGCGCCAGGAAGTGGATTCGCGAATCACCATGAACGAAGCAATTTCATAAACCACATCGTTCATCCACGCCGTCCGAAACGCCGTGCGATGCCCGCATTCGTGCCAGCGCGAATCGGAAGCTGTGCCGTAGAGCAGGCCATAAGCGATGAAACAAGGCACGCACCACCACGTTCCCCAAAAATGATAACCCAGATAACCCGTCAATCCCAACAATCCAAACCAGAGCAGCGTATCGCGGATGGCTGAACTGTCGCGGCGCTGCATCAATTCCTTCAACCGTTTTCTCGGAATCGGACTGGAATACCAATCCGCCGAAGCCAGGCCGCGTTCCTCGGCGAGTTTTGCGTTTTTGCCAAGCAGACTGTAATCAAATTCAATTGCGGGAGCAGACATAACTAATCGAAATGAAAAACTTCCTCCATCCCGGCCCACCATTCGCCGGGCGCGCGGTCATCGAGCGGTATTTGGCAGGGCTTGCAAACATCCCACCATTTTTGCGTCGTCGGATCAGCCGCCATGATGGCCATGTCCGCGGCAAAATCGCCGCCGACGTATTCAAAATAACTGAAAAGGTAATAATTTTCGTCCGGCAATTTGCGCAGGTAAATGGAATAATTGCGAATGTTGCAGCGATGGATCATCCGCAGCACATCGGGCCAGACAGCGGCGTGCAGTTTCCTGTATTCATCCAGCTTTTCGCGCCGGACACCGATCACGCTTCCATAACGTTTCACGCTCCGCCTCCTTTCGCCGGAAGATCGCCGAGATAATTTCCGTACGTCAACGCCAGCACCGCGGCCACGAGAATGAATAGAGCGATGGTGATCGTCCGGTGCGTCAACCGCCGGCATTGTGACCACTCTCGCAGCGCCACGCCCATCAGATTGCTGAACAGCACCAGCATAATCATGTGAATCGCCCAGCTCGTAAAAGCAAACTTCTCGCCCATGCGCACATGGCCAAGATTGTAAAAGAAGAATTGGCCATACCAAAAAACGCCGGTGATCGTCGCCATTAAAAAATTAATGGGCAATCGCCCTTCCTCCTGCCCCGCCGGCAACTGCACCAGTTCTCCCAGCGTCTTGTGCCTGGCGTGAAGGAAAAGGCAGTAAATGGACGTCGTCACAAACGCGCCTGTGTTCGCAAAAATGTAAACCACGTTTCCGCGCCACACCCCCGCGCCGTGCGCCGTGGCCACATTGGCGATTGGCTCACCCGCATCCAGCGCAAATCCGTAAACGGCCGAGAGCACTCCGGCAAGGAGCGAAAGCGCCAGACCTTTGCTGAGTGAAAATCCTCCTTTTTGGTTTTGCGCCGTTAAGTCGTTTTCTTTCATCCGCCCGCCCCAGCCCGTGCACGCGATGCCCAGGATGCCGATGACAATGCCCGCGATGATCCAGCCCGCGCCCGGTTTGCTCAGTTTGTCGCCCAATGTGCCATGCACCATCGGTGGAATCAGCGTGCCAAGCACTGCCGAAAGGCCGACAGCAATCGCGTAGGTCAGGGAAAAGCCGATGTAACGAATCGCAATTCCAAACGCGGTCCCGCCAATTCCATACGCCATCCCCAGCATGAACGAATTCCGCATCGCGTCCGTGGGCGCTTCGTGCAGGACCGCCAGCAGATCCGGAATCGTCAGAAACGCTCCGATGATCGGCAAAAGAAACCAGCACACGGATGCCTGGGTAATCCAGTACGTTTGCCATGACCATCCTTTGACTTTTTTCTCCGGCGTATAACACGCGGCGGCGAAAATCGCGCCGATGGAATGAAATCCGACGCCAAGTAGAGGATTGCTGGTGACCGTTGTCATCAAAATAGTGGGTGCTGCTGAACGTTATTCTGTCACCGGCACGAGCCGTTCGGCAAAAGCTTTGATGATTCATTTTGCGACAATCGGATGGCGCAAAATTCCTTACAAAAACCAGTGGAAAGCCACGCATTTCATTTGTAGCATGAATTGAAATGCGACACATCGGAAACCTCGCGCACGCGCTTCCCCTTGAAGATCGTTTTTTTCAGCAGCCGCTCTACGTGACGCACGCCGGATGGGAACACGTGCGCGCGTTTCAGACCTATCCTCGCCCCGGCCATCCTTCGTACTATCAATTCAAATGGGAAGAGGGCCGCGTGTTGGGCGAGTTTTGTCTCTGGTTCATCACGCGCGGCAGCGGAATCATTGATACCCGGCAGGGCCGGCAGGAAATCCGCGAAGGCCAGGCCTGCCTGTATCGCCCCGGCGAATGGCATCGCCACCGGCCCGTGCCGCGCATCGGCTGGTTCAATATGTGGGTCAATTTCAACGGCGAATTTCCCCATCGCTGGCTGTGCGAGGATGCGTTCCTGCTCGATGGAAATCTTGCCGTTATTCAGAATCGCAAACTTTTTGAAAATCAATTTCGGAATCTGGTTGAAACCATTCATTCCTCCGGCGCGCGCAATTCACTTAATTTTTCATGGCAGGCAATCGGATTGCTTGCTCATTTTTTGCGCGACACCGCCGCGGCGGACAAACCCAGGCCCGCACGATTTGATGATCCCGTCGTAAACACAGCCATGGATTACATCTGGAGCCACAGCCATAACCAGATCGGCGTTCCCGATGTCGCGCGTCACACCGGAACCAATCGCCGCACGCTCGAACGCCGGTTCAAAGCCGCGACCGGCACCACGTTGCTCAACGAAATCCGGCGTTGCCGCACCTCGCGCGCCGCGCTGCTGCTGCGTGAAACGGACGCGCCGCTCAAATATGTCATTGGCCGCGCCGGTTTTGCCGGTTACCAGCAACAACGCCAGACGTTTCACAAACACTTTGGAATGTCCCCGGAAAGTTATCGTGCGAGACAAAAAAATTATCTGCCGGGATGACGAAAATTTTCCGAATCCGGAACGAATAAATTTTGCGATCCGCTAACTTACCGCCGCGGCTCCGTGAAGCCCAGTTCCCGCCGCCGCGCCCACAATTCGCGCGGCTTGAAAATTCCAACGGGCGTGATGATTCCCGTGATGAATTCCGCGGGCGTGACATCGAATGACGGATTGCGCGCGCCGCTCGTCGGATTGGCCACGCGCACGTAGGCGCGTTTCCGCGATTTGGAGTTTGGACCCGGGAGTCTGGAATTTTCCAAAACGCCCCACGCGCCTAACACTTCGCTTTCGTTCCGTTCTTCAATCGGAATGTCAAAACCGGATTTCAAATTCCAATCAATCGTCGAAAGCGGAATGGCGACGTAAAATGGAATTTTATGGCGCGCCGCCAGAACGGCCTTCGTGTAAGTGCCGATCTTGTTCGCCACTTCACCGGTGCGGCCGAGCGTGCGGTCGCTTCCAACAATCACCAGATCAATTTCGCCGCGCTGCATCAAATGCCCGGCGGCATTGTCGGCGATGATCTGATGCGAAATTTTCTGCTGCGCGAGTTCCCACGCCGTGAGCGTCGCGCCTTGCGAACGCGGGCGGGTTTCATCGCAGAACACATGAAATTTTTTTCCCAGCTTTTGCGCGGCATACATCGGCGCGGTGGCCGAACCGACATCCACGAACGCGAGCCAGCCGGCGTTGCAATGGGTCAGAATTTTCATTCCATTGCGAATCAATTTCGCGCCGTGTTTGCCGATTTCTTCGCAATGACGCGCGTCTTCATTTGCGAATTCCTCGGCGGCGGCGAGCGCGAGCGATTGTTGTTCCTCGACAGATTCTCCAGAATGCATCGCGGCGCGCACGCCGTTCATCGCGTTCACGGGATCCACTGCCGTCGGACGCGCACCTTTGATGACCTGATAAACGGTTTCAACGTGCCGGGAAAATTCGCGCAAATCGCGTCCGCGAAAAGCGCGCGCGCCTTGCGCCAATCCGTAGGCGGCCGTTGCGCCAATCGCCCCGGCACCGCGGACAATCATGTCCGTGATGGCGCGGGCGGTTTCACGAAAATGGCGCGTGCCGATAATTTTGAATTCGTGCGGCAACAATCGTTGCTCGATGAGAAGAACGGAATTTTTGGCGGCATCGAACGTGACCGTTCGATAATGCCTAGTGCAACCGCGAACTGAAACGTTCATGGCGATTGAAAAAAGTAAAAAGCGCTCAGAGCACTTTTACTTTCATTTTGCGGATTTTGTCTTTGATGCCGCGATAAGCCGGATGATTGCGCAAGGCCCGGAGATCGGGATCTTTGGCAAGCCAGTTGAAATCGCGATAGCCGAGCAGAATGGCGTTCTCCAAAGCGGCGGCGGCGGCCTCCACATTTCCCACAAGCGAATAGCTGCAGGCGAGATTGTAAAAAACCAGCGAGTTTTTCGGTTCAAGTTTCGCGAGTTGCTCGTCCACGCGCAGACCTTCCTCGAATTTCCCGCGTTGCGTGTAATGGTCGCCAAGCAACTGCAATGCTTCGACGTAATTCGGGTCGCGGCGGCGAATTCCTTCCAAAAATTCAATCTTGATATCCAACTCCCGCGTTTGCTGGCGGGTCATCTTCTTTTTTGCACGGCTTTGTTGCGGCATACGACGACATGAATTGTTTCCGAGCGCGGCGTTCAAGTCAAGTGATCCGGTCAAGCGGGGAAAAATTTTTCGCGTTTTTCGGGCATCACGCGATTGATTCGCTTTAAAAAATGGCCGATACTTTTGGTTTTCCAAATCACTGAAGAAAATTTCGCGGGCAATCATTCCCGCGTTTCAGAAAAAATATGAACTGCTTCGTCACCGGCGCTTCGGGATTTATCGGCGCCAATCTCGCTCACGAACTCGCCGCGCGCGGACATCGCGTCAAGGCGCTGGTGCGCGCGGGCAGCGATTTGCGCGGACTGGCCGGAGCGGAATTCGAGCGCGTGGAAGGCGACGTGGGCGACCGCGAAAAATTGAAATCGGCGATGCGCGGTTGCGATTGGTGTTTTCACGTCGCGGCCAGCTATCATCTCTGGCTGCGGGACTATCGCCCGATGTACGCGGCGAACGTGGAAGGCACGCGAAACGTGATTGAATCGGCGGCGGACGCGGGTTGCTCGCGGATTGTTTATACGAGCACGGTCGGTTGCATTGGATTGCCGAAATCAGGAATCAGGGAACATCAAACATCGAACATCGAACATCAAACATCGAACAGTTCAGAAAACAACGCCAACGGAGCGTCCAATCCAAAATCAAAAATCGAAAATCAAAAATCCGAAATTGTTCCCACC
>DASSNZ010000011.1:0-12374 GCA_035701135.1 Verrucomicrobiia bacterium | reverse complement strand
CCGCCTGCGCGAAAGGAAATCCGTTGCAGAATTTCGCGGGCGAGCCCAGTAACACGACAGGCGGATTCTGCCGCGCGAGCAGTTCCTGATAAATCCGCGATTCCGGTTCCATGCGATAAACCGGCGCGATGAGAAGGCCGTCCACGCGTCGCGAAAGCAATCGTCTCACGCAGGTTTCCTCGCGGGCAACGTCGTTCAGGGAATGCGCCAGAATAATTTCGTAGCCAAGCTCGAAGGCGCGTTCTTCAATCGCCGCCAGAATCGCGGCGTGAACGGGATCGGTGCTGGAAGAAATCACCACGCCGAAAAATTTCGTCGTCCGCGTCCGCAAACCACGCGCGCTGGAATCCGGCACGTAACCCATTTGCTGCGCCAGCAATTTGATTCGCGCGCGAGTCGCGGCGGAAACATCGCGTTGATCGCGCAACGATTTTGAAACAGTCATGACGGAGACGCCGGCGCGTCGCGCGATGTCTTTGAGTCGGACCGTTGGAAGCATGGAATTACAGATTGGCTCCGCGCCAATGGAGTTTCACGCGCAGCGTTTCAAAAAACGAACTGTCTTCAAGATGCACCAGCCGAACTGTCTGACGGCTGCGGCGAATCATAATGTCGTCGCCCGCCGCGAGTTCCGTCATGAATTGTCCGTCCGCGCTGAGAATGGTGATTGGCGTTGGATTCACTACCTTGACGGAAATCGTCGAGCTTGACGGCAGAATCAGCGAGCGGTTCGACAACGTGTGCGGGCAGATCGGCGTCACCTGGAGAACTTCCGACGTGGGAAAAACCACCGCGCCGCCCGCCGCCAGCGAATATGCGGTCGAACCCGTCGGCGAACTGACAATCAATCCGTCGCAGCGGTATCGCGTCAGCGGCAATCCATCCACGCTCACATGCAATTCAATCAGGCGCGACGCGATGCCGCGGCTGATGACGATGTCGTTCAGCGCGGTCTGCCGAAGTGTTTTATGTTCGCATTTCGCGTTTGCTTCGATGAGCGTGCGCGGTTCGAATTTAAATTCGTTTTTCCAGACGTGTTCCAGCGCGCGCGCCATGTCGTTGGAGGAAACGGCGGTGAGAAAACCCAGGCCGCCGATATTGATGCCGAGAACGGGCGTTTTTGAACCGGCGATTTCGCGCGCGACGCGAAGCATCGTGCCATCGCCGCCGAACACAAGCAGCAGATCCACGCTGAGCGCGAGCGCCGCGGCGTCGGGACAAATCGTGCCGCGCAAATTCGCGAGCCGAGCGGTTTCCGGATCGCTGAAAATCTGGCGTTTCGCTTTGCGAATCAGCCCGGCGGCTTTGGAGACGGCCGCGCCGCAGGAAACCTTTTCCGAGTTTCCAATCAGGCCGACGCGCCGGATTTTTTCAGACTGTTTTTTCAATCAATGTTAAAAATTCTTTATTGCCGGCCGGACCGAGCAATGGGGATTCCGTCAGGCCGCGCCAGATCAGTCCGCTCTGAGCGGCGACGAATTCCCGCAATTCGCGCAACACTCTTTCGTGAATCGCCGGATCGCGAATCACGCCTTCGCCCTTGTCCGCCTCGGCCTTGCCCGCCTCGAACTGCGGTTTGATCAACGCGACAATTTTACCGTTCGTCCGCAACAAAGCAACTGCGGGCGGAAGCACCTTGCGCAGAGAAATAAACGAGCAATCAATCACCGCGAGGTCAACGGGAGAAAACGGCGCCGGAAAATTTTCCGGAGCGATCTGGCGCGCGTTGATCTTTTCCATCACGACCACGCGTTTGTCGCGGCGGAGTTTCCATGCGAGCTGGGCTTTCCCCACGTCCACGGCGAAAACCTTTTCGGCGCCGCGTTGGAGAAGACAATCCGTGAAACCACCGGTCGAAGCGCCGAGATCAATCGCCGTCAAACCCGAGACATCGAGATGAAAATACTCCAGCGCGTGTTCCAGTTTGTGTCCGCCGCGGCTGACGAATTTTTCCGGCGCGTCCAATGTGATCCGATCTTCGGGCTTTACGGAATCGCTGGGCTTGCGCGCGGATTGGCCGTTGACGCGAACCGTTCCGGCCATGACGGCGCGTTTGGCTTTTTCGCGGCTGTCGCAAAGCCCGCGTTCCACCAGCGCCTGATCGAGACGAATCATTCGCGAGGAACTTAGCAGAAAAAGGCAAAATGCCGAAAGATTTTGAAATTCTTTAAACCCGCCTATCAGCTCTCGCGCTCGCTGGAATGCACGCGCGTTTGAGTTTCGCGGAAGCTGTGCAAAAACAAATCGTTGTCCGCGACGGCTTTCTCGATCAGTTGTTTGAGCAGAAAAAGCTCCGACGTGTTGATCACGGCGTGAACGCTTTGCTGAAACGCCTGGAGCGGCGTGAACGTTTGAAAAGAATCGCCCAGCAGGAGAACCGTCGCGTGCCGGCGCTGGTTCATCGGCATGGTCTGAAGCGCCTTGAGCGTGAGGTTTTCGTCAATGTTGTTCGCGGCGAACAATTCTTCGACGATAACGACCTGATAGCGGATCTGGCTGAAACGAATCAGAAAATCCCCGTGCGTCGCCGCCGTATGGACTTTGTAACCCAGTTCCGTCAGCGCGGTCCGCGCGGTTTCCAGCAATTCCGGCGAGGAAAACGCAAGCAACGCCGGTTTGTCGCTCGTGCTGATGAAATCAAATTTGTCGGACATAAATTATTTCAATTTCAAGGTTGCGGGCACGGGCGCGCCGCCGGCTTTTACCGTTTCGGACGCCTTCATTCGCAGCGATCCCATCGTGGTCGTGGATTCGCCGCGCGCTTTTTTGATGTTGTCAATTCCACGCGTGACGGGGCCGCGCTTGGTGCAATAAAGAATCGCGGTTTCTTCCGTGATGAGTCCTTTCTCATACGCTTCAAGCGCGGCGGAATCGAATGTTCCCCACCCGAACGGCTGATTGGCGTCAATGATTTCGTAAAAGCTTTTGCCTTCGGTTTCGCCAAGGCGAATGGTTTCCTGCGTGCGCAAATTGGAACCCATGATTTCCAAAAGCGCGTAGCGTCCGCCGCCGATTTTCGGGACCAGCCGCTGGCTGACAACCCAGCGCAATGTATCGGCGAGGCGCATCCGGATTTGTTCCTGTTCGTCGGTTTCAAACATACCGAGAATACGATTGATCGTCTGGCCGGCATCAATCGTATGCAAGGTGCTCAAAACCAGATGGCCGGTTTCAGCCGCGCTCAACGCGATTTTCACCGTGTCGCGGTCGCGCATTTCGCCGACGAGAATGACTTTCGGCGCCTGGCGCAACGCCGCGCGCAAGCCGCTGGAAAATGTGTCGAAATCCGTTCCAAGTTCGCGCTGATTGAAAGTCGCCTTGTGATGCGGATGAACAAATTCAACCGGATCCTCGAGCGTGATGATATGAACGGCTTTGTTCTGGTTGATCTGATTTAAAACCGCCGCAAGCGTGGTGGATTTTCCGGAGCCGGTCGCGCCGGTGACGAGCACCAGCCCGGTTTTTTCGTTTGGAATCAGGCTGATGATTTCCGGCAGTTTCAACTGCTCCAGCGTGGGAATTGCCGTGTTCAATTTCCGGCAAACGATGGAGTAATGGCCGCGTTGCGAAAAAATATTGATACGAAAACGCGCGCGGTCGGCCAGCGTGTACGCGGCATCGCACGAGCCGCGGCGCAGCAAATCCTCGATGTGCCACTGATTTTCTCCGATGAGATTCAGCGCAATCATTTCGGTTTGGAACGGCGTGAGTTTTTCAATCGGCGGATCGAAAGCGACGGGTTTCAGTTCGCCGAAAGATTCCACCTGCAGCGGTTTTTCCGCCGTGAAAAGCAGGTCGGAAACTTCCGGCTGCGAATCCAGCATCGTGGTTAAAATATTATCAAGTTCTGGGCGGCGCATAAAATTACCTTACATCGCTTCGTCGTCATCCGGCGGGTTCGCAAGGAAGGACCGAAATTTTCGTTTGTCAATCGCCTTGTCGTAAGCTTCCTCGGGCGCGATGCGTTTCATCCGGAGATGTTCCATAATCGCGTCGTCCAGCGGCTGGTTGCCCAGCTTTTTGCCGACTTGAATCATGCCGGGAATCTGATGGGTTTTGCCTTCGCGCACCAGGTTCGCGATGGCCGTGGTGAACACGAGAATTTCCAGCGCGGCGACGCGGCCTTTTTTGTCAATTCGCTTGAAAAGATTTTGCGCGACCACGCCTTTGAGCGCCTCGGAAAGCGTCGCGCGCACTTTGTTCTGCTGTTCGGCCGGAAAAACGTCAATAATGCGATCCACCGTTTTCGCCGCGCTTGGAGTGTGCAGCGTTCCGAAAACCAAATGTCCCGTGCTGGCCGCGACGAGCGCCAGCTCGATGGTTTCCAGATCGCGCAATTCGCCGACCAGAATCACGTCCGGATCTTCGCGCAACGCGCCTCGCAACGCCGACGCAAACGATTTGGTGTGAATTCCAACTTCGCGATGGTTCACCAGACAATTTTTGCTTTCGTGAACAAATTCAATCGGATCCTCGACCGTGATAATGTGATCGCGCCGATTTTTATTCGCGTAATCCACCATCGCAGCAAGCGTCGTAGATTTTCCGGAACCCGTCGGGCCGGTGACGACGACGAGGCCGCGATTCAACATGCACAATTTTTTCAATACGGCCGGCAAAGGCGCGTCCAATTTTTCAAAATCCTCAAACGAAAGCACTTTGCTTGGAATCTGCCGGAACACGGCGGACACGCCGTTTTTTTGATTGAAAAAATTCGCGCGAAAGCGGGAGATGTTTGGAATTTCGTAACCGAAATCCACATCGCCCGTTTCCTCGAAAACCTTGATTTTGTATTCCGGCGCGATTTCGTACAGAATCGTTTTCAACGCGTCGCTTTCGAGCGGTGGAAATTCAACGCGATGAAGTTCGCCATTAATGCGGAGCATCGGCGCGTTTCCGGACGAAAGGTGCAAATCCGAAGCCTTTTGCTCGAACATCAGATTGAAAAATGCGTCAATTTTGGCCATAAATTTTTTGCGACTGCCGATCTAATAGCTAAATCCGCACCAGCCAACCTGCCTTGAGCTTTTTGCACGAAATTATCGCCCGCGAAATACGCGAAGCCGGAGTTATTTCCTTCGAGCGTTTCATGGAATTGGCCCTTTATTGTCCCGTTTATGGATATTATGAAAAGGAAGGAGACAACATCGGGCGCGCCGGCGATTTTTTCACCAGCGTGAGCGTCGGAAATGTGTTCGGCGAACTGCTCGCGCGACAATTCGCGGATTGGCTCCAAGCTGTTCAAAAACGGGATTCCACGAATCAAAATCGGACAGTTCAAATCGTCGAAGCTGCGGCGCATCGCGGCCGGCTTGCAAAGGATATTCTCGGCTGGATTCAACAATGGCGAAAAGAACTTTTTGCCAAACTGGAATACTGGATTGTCGAGCCGTCCGCGCATCTTCACGGGAAACAACAGAACGCGCTCGCGTCGTTTGGCGAAAAAACGCACTGGGTTTCCAGCCTGACGGAACTGAAAAAAAACCGGGAAATTTCCGGCGTCATTTTTTCCAATGAATTGCTCGACGCGATGCCGGTGAAACGAATCGGCTGGGACGCAGGAAAAAAAAGATGGTTCGAATGGGGCGTTTCGCTGCAAAACGAAAAATTCGTCTGGGCGAAAATGCCTGAAGTTTCACGCATCAGGATTCAGGTTTCAGATTTGCCGGACGAATTGCTGGCTGTTCTGCCGGATGGGTTCACGACGGAAATTTCTCCCGTCGCCAAAAACTGGTGGCGCGAAGCCGCGGACATTTTGAAAACCGGAAAATTGGTGACTCTGGATTACGGCTGTTCGGCGGAGGAATTGATCATTCCCGAACGCGGCCAAGGCACTCTGCGCGGCTACGCGAATCATCGCGTCGTCGAAAATTTGCTGGCGGAACCCGGCGAAACGGACATCACGGCGCACGTGAATTTTACCGCGATTCAGCTTGCGGGCGAATCGGCGGGATTGAAAACCGAAGCCTGCATTTCGCAGGAAAAATTTCTCACGGAAATCGCCGCGCAGACCTGGAGAAATCCCGGGAATTTCCCCGAATGGACGCCGGCGCGCCTTCGGCAATTTCAAACGCTCACCCACCCCGAACATCTTGGCCGCCCCTTTCGCGTGCTGATTCAGAGCCGGTAAAATAATTGGCTTGATCACACCGACAATCCAGATTCGGCGTCAGCGAGTTTCTCCAAAAATTCAATCGGAGTAATAGCAGGAACTGGCGCACCGACAAAATCCTGGACGTTTCGCGTAACGATGTATTGGCTCCCGGTCGCTTCCACTATCGCCGCGACCGTGGCATCTTCAAAATCTTTCAATAGTAATTGACGCGCTCGGATAAATTCCGGTTTGCCAATCGGATGAATTACAAAATCCGCGAGCAATCCATCTATTGTGTCATTCGTCGCTGTCGTGCCGGAATATTTTTCGATCAGGTAATGCAAGGTTGTAAGCGCGTGTCCCGGCAAAACAGCGGAATACTCGGCCCTCCGCGCACGATGCAAGACTTCCTCGATGCCGCGTAATGAGGCTGACGATTCTGCGCCACATCAAGCAGAACATTCAAATCCACCGTGATTTTCATCGGTGTTTGCGTTCAAGATGCTGACGATGTTCCTCTCGGGCATTAAGGTTCGTTGGAATCGCGCCGGTAAATTGAATGTCAGCCAGATGCGGTGCGCCGGGAGCGCTTCGCAACCGCTGCGCAAAACGGGCGAGTAATTCGCTCAGACTCAGAGCGTGTTCTTTGGCGTAAGTCTCCAAAATCCGGGCTTCGTCTTCCGGCAATTGAACGGTCAGCTCCGTCGTTTTCATAAAACCAAGTTAGCGGATTTGGTCTGTGAAAACAATTTGGTATGGGCAAACCCTGAAATCATTACTGTTCCAAAATCCATTTCATCGTCCTGTCCGCGAGTTTATCCAGCGCGACGACGGCAAGTTCAATGTGTTCCTCTTTTGTATCTTCGATTTTGTTATGGCTGATGCCGCGCAAACTCTGGACGAACATCATCACCGTGGGAATTCCCGCGCGCGCCACTTCCGAGGCATCATGCAACGGACCGCTCGGCAGACGATGAACCTTGCCGCACGTTTCCAGAATTGAATCCGCGCAAAGTTCAATGAGTTTTTCGTCAAATAAAACCGGCTCGATTTTCAGAAGCCGCTCCCACGAAACGATCACGTCCCCTTCCCTCGCAAAACGCTCGCTCGCATCACGCGCTTCCGTGAACATTTTTGTCAACGCCGCCGCGTCGAGATGCCGCTGGTCCAACGTAATCCGGCATTCCTCAACCACGCTCGTGACGATTCCCGGTTTTGTCACACACGAGCCAATCGTGCAAACGCCGCCGTTGCTTCGTTCGGCAATGCGATAGATTTCCGGACTCATTTTCGCGGCAGCCAGAAAAGCGTCTTTGCGGCGATTCATCGGCGTGCTGCCGGAATGCGCTGCCTGACCGCGAAAAGTAATCGCGTGCCGCTCGACGCCAAACGTTCCCAGCACAACGCCGAGCGGCAAATCCAAATCGAGCAACACCGGCCCCTGCTCCACGTGCAATTCGATGTAAGCCGCGGCATTTTCAAGTTCGGCTCCGCTTTCTTTCACGCGCTCGAAATCCACGCCGATTTCCCGCAACGCATCGGGCAGCGCAATTCCGTTTTTATCTTTCAAAACGCGCGCCTCGTCCAAATTCAAATTTCCGGAACACGCCGACGAGCCGAACAAACTTTTTCCAAAACGCGCGCCTTCCTCATCCGCCCAATCCACAAGACGAATTGTGACAGGCGGTCTTCCGGAAAATTGCGCGTGAACACGCCGAAGAATTTCCACTCCGGCCAAAGTGTTCAGACAGCCGTCAAGCCAGCCGCCGTTCGGCACGGAATCAATGTGGCCGCCAATTAACAATTCTTTTTCCGATTCGCCGCGCAGCGTGGTCCAGAGATTTCCCGCCGCGTCGGTGTGCATTTCCACCGGCAACGATTCGAGTTTTTTCTTCAGCCAATTTCTCGCCGCAACCCACATCGGCGTGAACGCGACGCGTTGGGCGCCATTTTCATCGCCGGAAAATTCGCGAAGTTCCTTCAGTTCGGCGAAGGTGCGTTTGGGATGAAGCGCGGTGGTCACAATGATTTCACGACTGCTGTCGCGTCCGGTTGATTTTACGAAAGTTCATCGAGCAAGCTTGTTCTGACAGGTTCAGAAGCGTTATGGTTAGAGATAATTTGCGGGAAACGCCGCAACAAGCATTTTTTGCAAACGCGACGAATCATCATGGCAACATTAACAACCATCGTTGACGGACTCAAACTTCCGAATCCGTTTATCATCGCATCCGGCCCGCCCGGCACAAACCTGAATGTGATCACGAAAGCTTTCGAGGAAGGCTGGGGCGCGGTGATCGCAAAAACAGTGAGTCTCGACGCCTCGAAAATCATCAACGTTTCTCCGCGATACGCCAAGCTCCACGCGAACGACGGCGAAGTGATCGGTTGGGAAAATATCGAACTGATCAGCGACCGCCCGTTTCATATCTGGCTCGATGAATTTAAAAAATGCAAAGATCGTTTTCCCGACCGCGTGTTGATCGCTTCGATCATGGAGGAATTTCGCAAGGACGCGTGGATCGAAATTGTGGAACGATGCGCGGAAACCGGCGTGGACGGATTTGAATTGAATTTCTCCTGCCCGCACGGATTGCCGGAAAGAAAAATGGGTTCGGCGATGGGCGAAGACCCGGAAATTCTCCAGGAAGTTTGCGGCTGGGTGATGGGCGCTACTAAAAAACCCGTGTGGGCAAAATTGACGCCGAATGTGACGCACATCGAAGAACCGGCGCGCGCGGCGTTTCGCGGCGGCGTCAGCGGTGTGAGCGCGATCAATACGATTCGCAGCGTGATGGGCGTGAACCTCGAAACACTTCGGCCCGAACCAACCGTTGAAGGTTTCACCATCGCCGGCGGTTATTCCTCGAAAGCGATTCGCCCGATTGCGCTGCGCATGGTAATGGAAATCGCGCAAGTCATTCGCAAAGAATTTCCCGGACGCTCGCTTTCGGGTTTGGGCGGAATCGAAACCGGAAACGACGCGGCGCAATTTATTTTGCTCGGCGCGGATACTGTCCAGGTCTGCACCGGCGTGATGAAATTCGGCTATGGCCGTGTGAAAGTGCTGCGCGAGGAATTGCTTGCATTCATGGAAAAACACGGTTTCGAATCGCCCGCCGATTTCAGAGGCGCGAGCCTGGATTATTTCACCACGCACGCCGATTTGGTGCGGCGCCAGTCGGATCGCAAAGCCGCGCAAAAATCCGACGCGCCAAAAAATTCCCCGACCGATGCCGAATGGCGCGGCGATGATTTCGTGAAACAATCCGACGCGTTATCGCGGAGTTGAACGGAATGTCGCGAATGGATTGCAGGTAAATAATTCATCATGAGCCTTCTCATTAAAAACGGCGAAATTGTCACTGCAACGGAACGTTACGTTGCCGACATTTTCTGCGAAAACGAGACGATCACGCGCATTGAGCAGAACATCACTGAGATTCCGGGAGCGGAAGTCATTGATGCCAGAGGAAAATTTGTTTTCCCCGGTTTTATTGACCCGCACGTTCACATTTATCTGCCGTTCATGGGAACGTTCGCGAAGGACACGCACGAAACCGCCAGCAAAGCCGCGCTCGTTGGCGGCACGACTTCCTTCATCGAAATGATTTGTCCGGATCGCGCCGACGAGCCGTCCGACGCGTTCGAGCTTTGGCTTGGAAAAGCGCGCGGTCACAGCGCGTGCGACTTCACGTTTCACATGGGCGTAACGCGGTTTGACGAAAAATCGGAAAACCAGCTTCGCGAAATTGTAAAGCGCGGCGTGAGCAGTTTTAAAATTTTCCTCGCCTACAAAGGCGCGCTGGGAATTGACGACGTGGAATTGTATCGCACGCTCAAAATCGCCGAGGAACTCGGCGTCATCGTCACGGCGCATTGCGAAAATGAAACGCTCATCGCCGAGCGCGCGAATGAATTGATCGTCGCCGGAAAAACGGACCCGGCGCGGCATCACGAAAGTCGTCCGCCGATTGTCGAAGCCGAAGGCGTGCATCATTTGATGACCTTTGCCGAACTGACCGGCGCGGCTACTTACATTGTCCATTTGAGTTGCAAAGAAGCGTTGGACCAGGCCATCGCGGCGCGAAATCGCGGTGTTCGCGTGGATGTTGAAACGCTGATTCAGTTTTTACTTCTCGACAAAACCGACGCCGAGAAACCGAATTTCGAAGGCGCGAAATTTGTCATGTCGCCGCCGCTGCGCGATAAACGCAATCAGGAAATTTTGTGGAACGGACTTCACGATCGCATCATCCAAACTGTCGCCACCGACCACGCGCCGTTCGATTTCGAAACGCAGAAAATCATGGGCAGGGATGACTTTCGAAAAATTCCCAACGGAATTCCCGCGATCGAAGATCGCGTGAACCTGCTTTACACGCACGGCGTGAAAACCGGCAAAATGGATTTGCAGACGTTCGTCAATGTCGCCAGCACAAACGCCGCGAAAATTTTCGGCCTGTTTCCGCGCAAAGGCGCGATTCAAGTTGGCGCGGACGCCGATCTGGTCGTTTTCGATCCGGATTATCGTGGGACAATTTCCGCAAAAACCCAGACGATGAACGTGGATTACAATGCTTTTGAAGGAATGAAAATCGAAGGCTGCCCCAGCGCCGTGACGGTTCGCGGGAAAATCGCCGCGCGCGAAGGCAAATTCGTCGGCGAAATCGGACGCGGAAAATTTCTCGAACGAACGCCGAATTATTTCTGAAAATCAAAAATTTCCGCCCGGAACAAATTGCTTGGTCGAAAAATTTCCGCCGGTATAGTCTGCGGCATGATTCACGTGGGAATTGGTTACGATGTTCACGCCTTCGCCGAAGGACGAAAATTATTTTTGGGCGGCGTGGAAATTCCGCACTCAAAAGGACTGGACGGCCATTCGGACGCGGATGTCTTGATGCACGCGATTTGCGACGCGATTCTCGGCGCGCTCGGCGAGGTGGACATCGGGCATTTTTTTCCGAACACCGATCCGCGATGGAAAAACGCGCCGAGCAAAGTTTTTTTGCAGGAAGCCGCGCGGCAGATCGCGTTGCGCAAAGGAAAATTGATCAATGTGGACGCGACGATTCTCGCCGAAGCGCCAAAAATTTTTCCGCACATTGCCGAAATGAAAAAACAAATCGCCGCCGCGCTCGGCGTTTCGGAAAAACAAATCGGCATCAAAGCCACGACCAACGAACGCATGGGTTTTGTGGGACGCGAGGAAGGAATCGCAGCCATGGCGATCGCGGGAATTGATTTGTAGAAGGAGTTTCAGGTGCGAAGTAATTTGTGTGTCAGGAATCAGGTACGATGTGTCAGGTAATTTCAGTTTTTCAGCCTGACACCTGACACTTAGCACCCGAAACCTAACATTTAAAATGGCCAAAGCTGAAATCAGTTGGAAACGAGTCACCGAGGATGGCATGAAACTCGAGGTTTACGCCCAGCACGTCGGACGCGAATGGATTTTTTATCAACGCGAAAAACGGTTCGAGCAATGGCGCAAAGTTTCCGAGCCGCCGCTGGAGGATTGGATGGAATTGCTGGACGCAGTGCAACGGCTAATTACGCGACGGCGTTTGCAGCCGGTGGATGAGGAACATTTGCGCCGCCGCATCCGCGAACGATTTCCAGAATCGGATGTTTGATGAAACACAATTTCCTCCGCGTAGTTGTAGAAATCCCCAAATCGAAAAAATCTCTTTCTTGGAGCGAATTACAATCCTGCGTGTTTATGCCGCCGACATTGAATCCGCCCCGCTCGTCTGCTTAACTGCGCGCGTTGAATTCGGTCATCGCACTTTTTGAAACCGCCGGCGCCTGGTCGCCGCTGTTGTTTGTCGCGCTTTTTATCGCCGCGTCATTTCTCATGATCTGGCGGCTCGAAGCAATGAACGCCGGCGGGTTGGAAGGCACGGTGCTTGGCACATTGATCATGCCTTATTGTTCGGGCATCGGAAATTTGCTCTTCGTTTTTGTCATCGGCCGCGCCCACGGTCCAGGTTCGGAAATCATGACCAATTCGCTCGTCAACAACGTGACGAACATGACTTTGCTGATCGGTCTGCCCGCTGTGATTTGGGGAATGAATCTCAATCCCGCGTCCAAAACCAAAAAGAAAAAGCGCGGCGGCAACAAGGAACATCAGATCAACCGGCTTTCATTGTTGCTGACGCTCACGGCGGTTTTCGTCTTTACCGGCGCGGTCTGGGCGTTGGGACGCGACGGCAAACTGGATTTCAATGACGGACTTGTCCTCGTCGGGCTGTTTTTCTTCTGGCAGATGTTT
>DASSNZ010000010.1:0-21838 GCA_035701135.1 Verrucomicrobiia bacterium | reverse complement strand
ACGGACACCAGCATCGCGCGCCCGGCTTTGTGCATCGGCCCGCGATGCGCCAGAACCAGCGCGCAAAGCACCGCGCCGAACGGCATTGCCGCGCGCAGAAAACCCAGGCCGTCCGGTCCGCTGTGCAAAATGTCGCGCGAAAAGACCGGCAGCAGCGACGTCGCGCCACCGAGCAAAACGGCAAACAAATCGAGCGTGATGGTTCCGAGAATGATTTTATTTTCGAAAACGAATTTGAATCCCGCGCCGAGATTCGAGAGCGACATCCGTTGCCGTTCCGTCACAATGTGTTCACGTCTGATGAGCAGCACCATTCCGAAACAAACCAGCGACGCGAAGGCGTTGAATCCGTAAACCCACGCGGCGGGATGCGCATAATGCCGGAGCATGAGCGCGATTACCGCGCCGCTGAGCGCGGGTCCCGCGACAGACGACATTTGAAAAACGCCGCTGTTGAATGTGACCGCCTGCGCGAATTGCGAGCGCGGAACCAGGTGCGGCAGAAACGCCGCGCTCGCCGGCCACAGAAAAGTTCGCGCCGCGCCGGTGACCATCAGGCAGGCATAGGTCCACGCCACCGGCGCGGCGTACGCGGAAACGAGCGTCAATCCCACGCTCGCCACCGCCAGCGCGAGCGTCATGGCGAGAATGATTTTCTTTCGGTTGAAGTTATCGGCGAGATGCCCGGCGGGCAGCGTGCAAAGGATCATAGGAATCATTTGCGACAATCCGACCAGTCCAAGCGCGAGCGTGGAATGCGTCCGGTCGTAAAGTTCCCAATCCACCGCGACCACCAGCATTTGCTGGCCAAGAGACGCGACGGCACGACCGATGAGATAAACCAGGAAATCGCGATTTTTAAAAACGGCGTAAGACGCCGATTTTTTTTGATGCGGCGCAACTGACGATTCGACTGAAATTTCCGGATCTTCCATCGTTGCCGGTGGAAATTAGCTGAACGCGGGAAAACGTCGAGCGCCGTTGATGTCAAAGAAGTGGGAAAAGTGAAAGGCGCGCCGATGTTCGATTTCGTGTCCCTTGGAATCTGGAAAGATGACGAAATCAGCAAATTACGATTGTTTGAAACCAGAAAAAATCCCGTGAAAGAGTTGTTGACGAATTACAATTCGTGTGATACGAAATATCACAAAATCACGGCAACCAAATCTTAGGCTCACCATGAACAACTCTCAAAACAATTCTCTCCCGTTTTCGCGGCCGTTTGAAGGGATTCGGCGTTGCAAAAGCTCTTCGGCATTTCGATTCGTCGGCGCGGTTTTTTTGAGCATTGCGGCGATTCATTCGATTCGCGCGGCCAATGTTTTGCAGAACCCGGGAGCGGAAACTGGTAATCTCAATGGTTGGAAGTATGTCGCGACGGCGAGCGTAGCTTCGACGAATGATTTGAATTACAATGGGGGCGTCGCGGCCACGGCATCGAATGTTCTTTCGCATTCCGGGGCGTGGGTTTTCAAAACATATAATGTCGCGGGCGGTCCCACCACGATTTATCAGGACGTGGCGGCGGCGGCCGGTTCGCAATGGTCGGCTTCGGTTTACGCCCATTCGCATCAACAGGACTATATCAGTTCGGGAAGTTACGCGCACATGCAGGTGGGATTTTATGACAGCACCGGAACCAACGCGCTTGCGATTTATGGGTCGGACATTTTGGACCCGTCCGGTCTTGGGTTTCCTTTCACCGTGACGCCGCCCCAGGCGGTGGATGCCAGCGGCTGGATGTATCTCGCGGCGACCAATTCCTATTCCAGCGATCCGGCTTCGATTGAGAATTGGATGGGCGCCATAGATGGAAATCTCGTCGCGCCGGTCGGGACAGCTCTGGTGCGTTATCAATTGGAATTTGACGGAGGCACACAGGGTGGATCGGTTTTTTGGGATGATTGCGATTTGGAAAAACTGCTGGGATCCGATCCGGACATCACCACGCCGCCATCGAGTTCAACCATCGTGGCAGGTCAAAACGCGACATTCACCGTGACCGGGAGTGGTTCGACAACGCTGTCCTATCAATGGAAGAAGGCAGACGGCTCGTTGTCGAATGGCGGAAGAATTTCCGGCGCGACCAGCGCGACGCTGACCATCAGCAACAGCGTGGTGGCAGACAGCGGGACTTACACTGTGGTGATCAGCGATGCCAATGGTTCGATTACCAGTGTTCCAGTGGCTTTGACAGTTCTGAATCCGGCGGCGGCGAACAATGCGTTGGGCGCAAACGCGGGATTTGAAAACGGCACGTTCGCTCCGTGGACCACTTTTAATGGAACAGGTTTGCCAAGCACCAACAGTTTCTACTATCTCACAACAACGCCGGTGAGTGTTTATGACGGAAAATATTGCGCGCAGGTTTACAACGGCGGCAGAGACAACGGCTTTTTCATGGACATCGGCGGCGTGACACCGGGTTCCGTCTGGAAAGCGGATGCTTACGCTTATATCTCCTCATTGGACGATTTGACCGCGAGCAACACTGTCCGCTTACAGGTGCAATTTCGCAACGGCGGAACGGTTCTTGAAACCTACGAATCCTTCAAGCTCTGGGGATTGGCTTATGCTGGAACCTATCCAATGGCTCCTCGCGATAGCTGGTTGCACTTGCCGGTAACGAACCTCGTGGATGGCGCCGACACCGTTGTTTCCACTTCGGAGAACATGGTAGCGCCGGCGGGAACGACAAGCATTCGATATCAGGTTTACGAATTCGGTTCGGGCGGATCGGGTTCCGTTTTCTGGGATAACATGGCACTTTTTCAGATTATTCCAGTGACAATCACGCCGTCGGTGAGTGATGGTAACTACAACATTTCCTTCCCGACGCGAGGCGGCTTGTCCTATGCGGTTCTTTACAAGACAAACCTGACGGATTCGTCATGGAGTGTATTGACCGGCAATATTGCCGGAACGGGAAATACGGTAACCGTGCAGGACCCGATGACAGCAAATGCGCGATTCTATCGCGTTCAAGTTCAATGAAGCGCCTGGAAAGTGAGAAAACATTGAAACGAATACAACACCGCAAATTCGCATTTACGCTGATTGAGCTTTTGGTGGTAATCGCAATTATTGCGATTCTCGCGGCAATGTTGTTGCCTGCCTTGAGCAAAGCCAAAGCCAAAGCCCAGGGAATCGCGTGCGTCAACAACCTGAAGCAACTCACACTCGGCTGGATCATGTTCGCCGATGATAATAACGACATGATTGCTCCCAATGGAGAAATTCATAATCAGCCGACGAGTTCAACTGATCCCAGCCTTCAGCCGGGAGGTTTAAATGCGCAGTGGTGTCCCGGGTTAATGAACAGTGCGAGTGCCTGGGATATTTCTTTCATTCAAGTTGGATTGATTTATCCTTATGTCAACAGCGTCGCGGTTTACAAATGTCCGGCGGATCATTCGGTTTTCCCTCTCGGCACATCCTATGGCAAGCCGCGAGTCCGTAGTATGTCCATGAACTGCTGGCTGAATCCGATTCAGAGCTGGAATTTCAGCAAAAATTACACCGGCTCCACCGCGCTTCGCGTTTACAAGAAACAATCTGATCTAACCATGCCCGGCGCGAGTCAGACGTTCGTCTTTATTGATGAAAATCCCTATACATTGGATGATGGATATTTCGTATGCGATCCCAACGAACCAAAGACATGGGTGAATACTCCGGCCAGTTACCACAACGGTGCTGGCGGACTTTCCTTTGCCGATGGCCATGCGGAAATCAAGAGCTGGAAAGATCACACTGTATTAACGACCAGAAATTCCGATGCTGATACCGTGGCAAACTCACCCGACCTGTTGTGGTTGCAACAAAGGAGCACCGCTCGTCCATGAAGCGACCAGTTCGCGTCTCGGCCAGACGTTCTCGAAAATTTGCGGTAGCTGGCACATTCCTGATTGCCTTGCTTCCTTTAACAAATCCAATCACATCCGCCGCAAACCTTCTTGACAATCCCGGTTTTGAAACTGGTTCGCTCTCCGGTTGGACTTCTTTCGGCGCGAATACTTACGTGGAATCCAATTCCGGCGTGCCTCATTCCGGAAATAACTATTTCAAAATCTACCAGGCATTCAATGGCCAGGTAAATTACAATGGCATTTACCAGGATGTCCCTTCCGCGCCGGGTTCTACCTACACCGCCAATGGCTGGGCTTACACGGCTTCCGGCGACGCGCTTGCGGGACAAAATCTGGCCTGGCTGGAAGTCAGTTTCCGGGATGCCTATGGAAATAATCTGGCACTCTATCGTTCCGCCGCAATTTCCACCAACCAGATTGCAAACGGAAAATTTCCCGCAAGCACATGGATTGAACTTCCAATTACAAACCAGTTTGATCCCGGAAATTTTCAACTTATCGGCGCTGTTACCAATCTTGTCGCACCCGAGGGAACAACGATTGTCCGCTATCAAGTCCTGTTTCAAGGTGATGCGTTCTATTCCAATGGTTCGATGTATTTCGACGATCTGTCATTGAATGATAACGGCCCCTCCTCCGTTTCCAAAAATTCCTGGAACATTGTTTGGGATGACGAATTCAATGGCGATTCCCTGGATACAAACCGTTGGAAGTATGATATTGGAACCGGACCGCCTTATCCCGGCTGGGGAAACAATGAACTGGAATACTATACCAGCCGGACCCAGAACGTTTATCTCGCGGACGGCTTTTTGCACATTCGCGCGCAGCAGGAATCGTACGGCGGACAAAACTATACTTCAGGAAAAATCAAAACCGCGGGACTGTTCTCAAAAAAATATGGCCGCTTTGAGTTTCGCGCCAAGCTTCCGTCCGGCACGGGTTTTTGGCCCGCCATCTGGATGCTGCCGCAAGATTCACCTTACGGCGGATGGCCCAATTCCGGCGAAATAGATATTATGGAAAACAAGGGTCAAATTCCAAATCAGGAAGGTGGAACCCTCCACTTCGGCGGCGCAAACGGAAATGACGTTTTCTTCGGCAAGAATTACAATTTTCCCATCGGCGACTCGGTCACCAATTTCCACACCTACGTCCTCGACTGGACAACCAATTCGATCAGTTGGTCCGTGGACGGTCACGTGTACGAAACGCAGGTCAACTGGTGGAGCAATATTGGAAGGTCGTCTGATACCTATCTTTTTCCCGCGCCATTCGACCAGCCGTTCTATATTATCCTAAACCTGGCTATTGGGGGGAACTATGTCGGAAACCCAACTCCCGATGCCATCAATCCAAATCTCCCCGGCGAAATGCTCGTGGATTACGTGCGCGTTTATGACAAAACCGAGCCGCTCGAACTTTCCATCTCAAACCGGCCTGATGGAAAACTTGTATTAAGCTGGCCCGTCGAAATCGTCTGCCACTTGCAACAGTTGAGCGATCCGGCGGGTTTGTCCGCGAATGGAAATTGGTCAGACGTAACCGGCGCGACAAATTCGTTCGTGATCACACCGGGTTCGGAAACGGCTGTTTTCTACCGGCTGCAATCGCCGTAATCGGAATCGCCGATTCCAGATTGACCTGTTTTCGTCTTTCGGAACAACCGGGTGGATTCACGCATTGAAAGAATTTCCGGAAATGCGAAATTATCCATACGGAGGAAAATATGAAAAGATCACTGTTCGCCTTAATTCGGATTTTAATGGGAGACGTTCGCACATTGCTGCGCCAGGAATTCATGCTCGTGAAAACGGAGCTTGCGGAAAAAGCTTCGCGCATGAAAGGCGACGTGGTCGCGCTCGCCATCGGCGGAATTGCGGCGTGGGCGGGTTCGATGGTGGTTTTGATCGGGTTGTCACTGTTAATCGCGTGGGCGTTTACGTTTTCCGGAATCGCGCCGCTGCTGGCGGGTTTTATCGGCTTCGCAATCATCGGATTGATATTAACCTGCGTCGGCGCTGTCATGGCGTTGCAGGCCATTCATAAACTTTCCCGTGAATCGCTTGTGCCGGAAAAATCCGTGGAAGCATTGCAGCATCTGGCCGCAACTGAATCCATCGGCGAAAATTGGATTCCCGAATCCTCGAAGGGAATCCAAACCCAATCCGATATTCCGCCGGAATCCAAACTTTCCAGCGAGGAATTGAAACGGGTTGCGTTCCTGACGGAAGATTCCATGGACAAAACGCTGAAGGAAATGCAGCAACACGTCAGCCCGAAACAAATCAAGGAGCGCATCAAAAGCAAATTGTCTTCCCGCAAACTTCGCGCGGGTTTGATCACAGTCGGAGCGGGCCTGATTGGAATCCGTTTGATGAAACGTTTTCGTCACGCGTGAAACGATATAAAATCCGAAGACTGAAATCCGGGATCCGAAAGAAATCCTAACGTGTAAATTCGCTTTCGGATTTATGCTCCGGGAAATTGCGGCGGCTCGGAAGGATTTTCCTGCGAGTGCCGTGCCTCCGCGTCCACGCGATTCACAAACAGGTAAAGTCCAACGCAAATGAGAAACAGCACGCCGGAAATAATGGCCGAAGGCAAAACCACTTCGCGATGACCGGCCAGAAATGATTCCAGCGTGGCGGTGAGCAGCCACATTTGCGCAATCAATAAAATCGTGATGAGCGCCAGCGCGCCGTCAATCGCGGTCAATCCCGTCCGGCGTGTTGGTTTTGTGTGCTGGTCCATTTCAGCTCTCCCGCTTTGTTTCCATTCCCACGGCCACCAAAGCATCGCCACGCCGTTTCAGAATGACGCGCGGCAGCGGACGCGGCGGCGGACCTTGCAACACCTCGCCGGTTTTAATGGAAAAATATCCTTCGTGACAGGGACATTCGAGCCGGTTGTTTTCACGCGCATAAAAAACGGCGCAGGAAAGATGCGTGCATTTCTGGCTGTAGGCAACGTAGGTTTCCGCGTCGGGCCGAATCAGAATGCAGGCATCTTTCTCCGTTGGATAACGAAACAGATGGACGCCGCCAACGGGAATTTCCGCCGCGTTGCCGATGATTTTTTCCGGATAACCGGGCGTTTCGCTAAAGCAGGAACGGACGACAATCCACAGGTTGCCAACGAACATGCCGAGGCTCGTCAGCACGAGAAATTTCGTGAACTGCCGGCGGCTGACGTATTGTTCGTCCGCGCGATTGATTGAAAACTCGTCTTTCCAGAGCGAGTCTTTGCTGGCACGGCGGAATAATCTCATGGTTTTCCTTCCCACATATAATCCACGACATCCACCGACAAAGCTTCCTCCGCGGGTGGAACCATCATGAACACCTTTGTTTTAACTTTTTGTTTGCCGAATTGGAAAACGTTCGTCGGCTTTTCGCGCCGCGAGCGCTCAATGAATTCGCGCGGAACATACGCCAGCGCCTGGCTCGGACAGACGGTCGCGCACATCGGACGTTTGCCCGCGGAAGTGCGGTCGTAACACATGTCGCACTTCATCATCTGCTCCAGCTCGGTCATCATTTTGGGAATGCCAAACGGACACGCGAGCACACAGTTCGAACATGCAATGCAACGCGGCTTCAACGACGATTGCACCACGCCATCCTCGGTTTTCTTGATTGCGTCCGCCGGACAAACTTTCGCGCAGGTCGGATCGTCGCAATGCATGCAGACAAACGGCACGGTCTCGGCGGAGTTCCGGCGATCAATATAATCGACGTGAATCATCGGCACGCCGCGATGCGTTTCGCATTCGGCGCAGGCATTGATGCAGGATTGGCAACCGATGCACCGCGACGGATCCACGTAAAATTCGTAACCAAACATTAAAGCGCCCTTTCGATTTGGTGCTTGTGCCTTTGTTCCTCTGTGCCTCGGCGTTGAATTGGTGTCCGCTCAGATTTCATTTCGCTCCCTCCATTTCCGCTTTGCGAATGCGGCAGGCGGAAACTTTGAACTCCGGAATCTTGCTGCGCGGATCCAGCGTCCGATGCGTCAGCTTGTTCGCGCTTTTCTTTCCGGGCCAATGATACGGCATGAACACGGTATCCGGCCGAATGGTTTTCACGACCATCGCGCGCAGAACAATTTCCGCACGCCGCGTCGTGATCGCCACCCAATCGCCGTCTTTGATTCCGTGCTGCTCGGCGAGGCGAGGGTGAATCTCCAATCGCGGTTCCGGATATTGATCCACCAGCGCACCAATCCGCCGCGTTTGCGCGCCGGAAAGATATTGGCTGACCACGCGTCCGGTTGTCAGGTAAACCGGAAATTCTTCGTTCACCGGATCGCCGCTTTCACGAAACGGCGTCAGCAAAAACCGGAACTTGCCGTCTTTATGAAATGATTTCTTGTCTTCAAACAATCGCGGCGTTCCCGGATGATCCAGTGTTGGACACGGCCAGAACACGCCCATCTGCTGGTCGATTTTTTCGTAAGTGATCCCGTAATAATCCGCATGTCCCCCGCGCGAAGCTTCACGCAGTTCATCGAAAATTTCGCGCGATGATTTGTAGGGAAAGAATTTGCCTTTGCCCATTCGCTGAGCGAGATCGCAATAAATTTCCCAATCCACACGCGCGTTGCCCGGCGGTTCCACCGCTTTCTGAACGTGAATCACGCGGCCTTCGACATTCGCCACAACGCCTTCGTCTTCTTCCTGCAAACTGCCGGCCAACACGACGTCCGCGTGCTGCGCGGTTTCGGAAAGAAAGAAATCCACGACACCAAAAAACTCCAGTTTCTCCAGCGCCTCGCGGGTGAAATCGGAATTGGGCAGCGAAATCATCGGATTGAAACACATCGAGAACAGCGCCTTGATTTCGCCCGCGTGAATCGCGTTCATGATTTCCTGCGCGGTCAGGCCGGCCTGCGGAATTTCTTCCGGCCTGATACCCCAGACTTTGGCGACGTGTTCGCGCGCGGCCGGATCATCAATCTGGCGCTGGCCTGGAAGCTGATCGCATTTTTGTCCGTGCTCGCGTCCGCCCTGGCCGTTGCCCTGACCGGTAATCATCATGCAACCGGAACCTTCGCGGCCAATGTTTCCCGTGGCGAGACAGAGATTCACAATCGCCGAACAGTTCTCCACGCCTTTCGATTGATGCTCGATTCCACGGGCGTGCAATGCGATCGCGCGATCCGCTTCGCCGAACCAGCGGCCGGCTTTTTCAATGGATTCGGGAGGAACACCTGTAATTTCCGCAGCGCGTTTGGGATCCCAAGGTTTCACGGATTCCGCCAACGCTTCAAAGCCGGTGGTGAATTTCTCGATGAACTCGCGATCCTCCAAACCGTCGCGCAGGATCACGTGCAGAATGCTCATCAGTAAAACCACATCGGTGCCCGGCCGCACCGGCAAATAGAGATCGGCATTGCGCGTGATCGGCGTCATGCGCGGATCAATCACGATGAGCTTTCCGCCATTATCGCGACAGCGCCAGACGTAGTCCGTAGTGATCGGCGAACACTCGGCGACGTTTGATCCAGCGATCAACATGACCTGCGCTTTGGGAATATCGCTCCATGGATTGGGCGAGCGATCCACGCCAAACGCGAGTTTGTAGGCGACGCCTGCGGAAACCATGCAAAGCCGTCCGTTGTAATCCACATGCCGCGTTCCCAATGCGACGCGCGCGAACTTGCCAACAAGATAAGATTTCTCGGTCGTCAACGAAGCGCCGCCGTAAATCGCAACGGAATCTTTCCCGTAACGTTCCTGAATTTCGCGCAAGCGGCGCGCAGTGAAATCGAGCGATTCATCCCAGGACGCCGCGCGAAATCCGCTGTCGGTTCGCATCAATGGATACAGCAGGCGATCCGGATGATTGTTCTGGAGATAACGCTTTACGCCTTTCGGGCAAAGCATTCCGCGATTGAAAGGAAATTCCTCCCACGGTTCGAACCCGATGATCTGGTTATCGCGAACCTTGAGTTGAATGCCGCATTGCTGGCCGCAGAAGCAGCAGTGCGTTTTGACGAGCGTGTCCGCCGGATGCCGCGATTCGTCGCGCCAGCCACCGGGCGGCACGTAGTTCAAATGCGGGCCGTAAAGGTCCGTCAGCGTTTCAGCCGGTGCGGGCAGTTTAGCCATAAATCAAATAATCAGGACGGCAGCCATTCGAGGTTCGGAGTTCAATGTTCGTTGTTCGATGTTTCCTGTATTTCACTGATCATTGTTTCAGATCATTCCCCGACGCTTCATCCTTCAATCTCAATTGCGCCGTCGCAATGCTCTTGCGTTTGCAGGGCGGACAAAGCTGTTGCCAGCTTCCCGCCGGGCCGGCCATCGAATAGTTGAAATCCAACTGGCGCAGAACAAATTTCAGATCTTCCACGTGCATGCGTGAGGCAAAGCGCTGTCCGCATCGCGCGCAATACGAGCCTTCGTCCTTGTCACCCGCGGCATGATAAAACTTCACGCCAAGCTGCGCCGGACGCTGAAAGATGTGAAAGAATTTTCCGAACGGCAAAAAGAGCAGGGCGGCCACTACAGTGATCGCGTGAAGAATGGAAAGGAAACCATAGAATTGTCCGCGCACCCAAAGGCTCGAAACTGTCAGCGCCAGCCCGGTGATGGAAATCGCGAACAGCAGAATGATCGGCAGAAAATCCATCCCAAACGATTGCACCGCCTGCGCACCGCGATCCAGCATGCGCCGCCAAAGTGACAGCGCAATTCCCGCAATCACGAGCACGGCCGCGATGTCGAGTCCATGAAAAATGATCCACGAGAGAATCGTCCGCAGCGCAAAGGACATCACGGGAAATCCGAAGACGTATGTCACATAAGTCATCTGGTCGCCCGGCGCTGATTCAAAATAAATCCAGCCGAACACGAGCGGAAAAGTAATTGCCGCCGCGAGAATGCAGCCCCAGAACAGAAATTGATGCATCCACCAGCGCAATCGCGAGCGATGATAAATGAACGTTTGAAATGCGATGTTTCGCGTGCCGAGAACAGAAGTTCGCGCCAGGCTGCGAAACAATCCCTGTTTCCAGAACATTTCCCAGCCGCGGCGCCAGTAAAGTTGAGTCGGCGGTTTCTGCAGCCAGACGTAATAATGATACGTCACGCCCCACCACGAAAAAATGCACGCGAAGGTGTAGATCACCAGTGCGGCATCGAAGTTCTGGAGATTGCGCGAGCCAACGACAATGGCGGCGACCAGAATTCCCGTCCACATCGTCGCCCATGCAGCCGCGCGCAGTTGTTCCGCCGCGCAGGTCGGAACCGGCAACGCGCGTTCCGCCGTTTCCTGGCGCGCAAGAAAGAGTTTTTTATTGGTGAACCACAGCGCCAGAGAAGTTACGGAAAGCAGCGCAAAGCCGGGCCAGATGGTGTCCAGTTTTTCCTGAAAAAATCCCAGCAGCAGCGGCGGGAAAAATCCGCCCAAACCTCCAAACGCGCCGACCAGTCCGCCGACCGTGGCGGTTTCTTTTGGAAAATATTGCGGGACCAGTTTGAACACCGCGCCGTTTCCCAGTCCCAACAACGCCGCGCAGCCGAGCGCACCCACGCTGAAAGGAATCATCGCCGGCCATGCCAGCAACAGCGCGAACAAAGCGATACCCGGAAACACGCCCGCCAGCACGCGCGCGCCGCCAATGCGATCGGCCAGCCAGCCGCCGACCGGCCGCAGCACGGTCGCCAGCACCACAAAACCTGCTGCTCGAAAACCGGCATCCGCGACGGTCAACCCGAATTCATCGCGCAACAGCAGCGGCAGATAAATGGCGAAGGCAACAAAGCCGCCGAACGTAAGAAAATAGAAAGCCGCGAGCACCCACGAAAGTTTCTCGGTCGCCAGCACTTTCATCATTTCGCCAGTGCTGGCGGGACGTTTCACACCGGCGGGATTGCGCGCGAGCAGCGCAAAAAAAATGGCCCAGACCACCAGCGCAACTGCCATTCCGCGAAACACCGCGGCCGAACCGTAAGACGCAGCCAGCACCGGGCCGAGAAATACCGCGGCGGATTGACCGATGTTTCCCAGACCATAAACGCCCAACGCGCTGCCTTGCTTCTCCGGCGGTGTCCAGCGGGAAACATATCCAACGCCGATCGCAAATGACGATCCAGCCAGCCCGAGAAAAAATCCGGTCCAGAGCAGTGATTGATACCCACTCGCGCGCGGCACCAGAAACGCCGGAATGGCGCAAATGATCATCAGCGCAGGAAAAACCAGTCGTCCACCGAGGCGATCCGTCAGCATGCCCATCGGCAGTCGGGCGAGCGATCCGAGCAGAACGGGCGCGGCGACGAGCGCGGCGGTCTGTGTGGCAGTCAGGTGAAAAGTGTTTCGGAATTCAGGAGCGAAGGCGCTGACCAATCCCCAGGCGGCGAAACAAACGATGAAGGAAATCGTTCCCAGGGCGAGGTGCAATTTGAAAGCGGGCTGCGTGTCCTGATTCATGGCGCCATTTCAGTTTGTCAGGCGACTCCAGATTGTTGAAATCGCATTTCGCTTCGCCCAACATCGCGAAGCCCCGGCGATTTGCCAATAGAATATTTTGCCGGGTTTAAAAATGCGTCAACGCGACGTCTCCAACATCGAGATTACCCGCTTTCCGTGCCGCTCGCCGCGTGTTAATAGTCAGCGCGTGACGATTCGGCATCTTTATATTTCTTCCGGCCATAATTTTTTCGGACATCACGGCAAGCCGCCGGGCGAACATCCGTTCATCGAAGTTCCCGAAGTGGAATGCGTCGCGGGACGCGGCCTGCGCGGAGATCGTTTTTTTGATTTCAAAGAAAACTACAAAGGCCAGATCACATTTTTCGCGCGCGAAATTTTCAACGCGCTCTGCGACGCACTCAAGGTTCACGACAAAACGCCCGCCGTTCTGCGCCGCAATGCCATCGTCGAAAATACAGATTTAAATCAATTGATCGGCGCGGAATTCGAACTTCAAGGCGTGCGCTTTCGCGGCATGGCGGAATGCTCGCCGTGTTACTGGATGAACTTTGCGTTCGCGCCCGGCGCGGAACATTTTCTTCACGGTCGCGGCGGTTTGCGCGCGATGATTCTGACCGATGGAAAACTCCGCGCCGAAATTCCATGACCTTCACCGCGCTGCTTCTGACCGGCGGTGAATCGCGCCGCATGGGAACCGACAAAGCGACGTTGAATTTTTTCGGCGAACCGCTTTGGGAAAAACAACTTCGCATTTTGCGGGAACTGGAACCGTCGGCGCTGATGATTTCCGCGCAAGCAAAACCGGATTGGTTTCCTGAAAACATCGAACTCATTTTGGACGAACCGCCGTCGCGGGGCCCGTTGAGCGGCATCGCCGCCGCGCTGAATCGGATCCGAACATCTCATCTGCTCGCGCTTGCGATTGACATGCCGCGGATGAGCGCGGCGCATTTAAAATTGCTTTTGAATCTGGCGCGACCGGGAATCGGCGTGGTTCCGGCGAACCCAAATTTCTTTGAACCGCTTTGCGCGATTTATCCGCGCGAATCGGCGGACGCAGCGCAACACGCACTGAACCGCGGCGACGTTCGTTTGCAAAATTTTGTCCGGCATCTTTACGAAGCCAGGCAAATCACAACTCGCGCAATCCTCGATTCGGAAAAAATTTTGTATCAAAACGCGAACACCGTTCAGGAATTTGAAAACGCAGCGGATAATATTCGCATCAAATAAAACGAAACCACTTAAATTCGAATCATGGCTTGGATTTATCTTTTCATCGCTGGCCTCATGGAAATCGGCTGGCCGATCGGGTTGAAAATTTCCCAATCGCCGGGACAACGAATCACCGGCCTGGCATTTTCAGTTGTTTGCATGGCGTGCAGCGGATTTTTTCTTTGGCTCGCGCAAAAAACGATTCCGATGGGAACCGCTTACGCAGTCTGGACCGGAATCGGAACCGTCGGCGCGTTCGGTCTTGGAATCCTGATTTACGGCGAGCCGAAAACCGCGCTGCGATTCGTTTCCGCCGGATTCATTCTCATGGGCATCATTGGGCTGAAATTATCGCACCATCCGGGCTGACGCATTTTCAATTTCACATTGAAACGGTTTCGCAAATTTCTCGTGAGTCATTTTGAGAACCCGATACAAATTTCACGAATTCTCACGAATCTTTGTCAATCCGCGGAGCGCGTTTTTTATTTCTCGATTTCTTTGAATCCCCTCGATTGCGAGCTTTGATTTCCGACGCCAGTTCGGGCGCTCATCGCTTGTGCCGGGAACGTTTTGCGGATTTTTTTCCAGCCATAAATCCTCGAGATTCACGAGGACAATTTCCGCCGGACTCGCCGCGAGCCACTGAAGGCATGCGCGCAAAATATTTTTCTCGCCGCGTTTTTTGCCGCGCAAAAAACCTTCGTTCGCGAGAAACGCGGAAAGCGCGCGATTCAGCTTTTTCCTGGCCGCGCGTTTTTCCGCGAGTTCTTTTTTTGAAATCAGGCCCAGCGCAAATTGATCCTCCAGATCCAGTCCGCGCCAATGCGCCGCAAACGTCGGCGTGTCATGCGTGTTGATGCTTGTGACAACGCCGCGCGACGGTTTTGGCAGCGCCGCCTTCGCATCCGGCCGCCGCTCGAATTGCGCGACGAACATTCCGCGCAATCCGTGGCGCTTCATGCTTTCGTTTACTTCGGGCGGAACCGTTCCGAGATTTTCCCCGACAATCATTGTTCGGTGCCGATGCGATTCCAAACTGAGAATCGCCATCCATTCGTCCGCCGGATAATTCACGTACGCGCCCTGCCCTCGCGGCAAATTTTTTGGAATCCAAAAAAGCCGATGCAATCCCATCACGTGATCAATGCGAAGCATTCCCGTGTGACGCATCTGAAACGCAAGAAAATTGCGAACGTAACGATAGCCGGATTCGCGAATCCGCAACGGATGCAGCGGCGAAAAACCCCAGTTCTGTCCCTTCGTGAAAAACGCGTCCGGCGGCGCGCCGACGCACGCATCCAACGCGAAACTGCCGCGTTCGCGCCAGACATCGTAGCCGTCCGAATTCACGCCGAGCGGCAGATCGAGGTAAAATTTCACGCCGCGCTCGCGGCAATTTTTCAACACGCGCGAAATCTGTTCGTGAGCGAGCCATTGCGTGAAAAGGTAAAATTTCCTAACGCGCTCGTCGCAATCACTTGCGCGCAAATCGCCATCGCGCATCCGGCGCGGCCACGCGCGCCAGGAAAGTTTTGTCTGATCGCAAACCGCGCGGAACCTCGCGTAATCTTCGACTTCAGGCCGTTGCCCGAGGAAATTTTCGAACTCATTTGTTCGCGATGATTTTTCGGCGAAAAAAGAATCGGCGAGCAATTCCAAAACCTGACGCCGCGCGCGCCATTGCGCTTTGTAATCAATCACGCTTTGTTCGCGAAAACGCGCGAGGCGATTTTGAAACGCGGCGGATTGAGTGAGCTTTTTTGCGGCGGCGCATCGCGCGAATTCCGGAATCGCTGGAATGTCGAGATAGAATTCGTTCCAAAACAATCGGCTGGCGGGCGAATAAGGACTTGGCTCGCAAACCGGCTGATCGAAAAACGCGGCGAGCAGCGGAAGCGATGCGGCGACGCCCGCGCCGAGCGAACCGGCGAATTCCGAGAGCCGTTGCCAATCGGAAAAATTTCCAGCGCCCCAGCTTTGCCCGGAATGCGCCGCGTACATCGGCAGAAAAAAACCCCATTCGCGGACGCGGCGCGGAGAAAAGCTTTTCGTCGGCGCGGAAATCACAAAAGTGTTCGCGCGTTTTTTTCCAATTTCAATTTCGAGCGCGTGATAACCGAATGGCAGCGCGGGCAATGTTATTTCTTTAACCACGCCGGAAAATTCCTGCGGCGAAACGGAATCGGCGCCTGGTGAATTTGCGTTTTTAGCTTCGCGAATGGCGAGAGTGAATTTTCGCGTTTCGCCATTTTCCAGTTTCAATTCACAGCGAACGGATTTTCCGGCGAAGTTTGAGGAAACGTGCAGTTCAATTTTCGTTGGCCGCTCGTCCCACGCGACAATCACCGGTTCGACGCCGCGTTTCCACGAGCGCGATTTTGTTTCACGCAAACTGTCGCGAATTTCCCGCGCGTTTCCGGCGGGCAAACCAAGCGCGTGAAGCACGCCAGTCAGTGCATCCGGCGACGCATTTTGTTTCCGACCGCGCATGTCGGTGTAGGAAATTTGCACTCCATTCAGCCGCGCCAGTTCTTCGAGTTCATGGAGCGCGGCAGAATTCATGACGCCGCCGGAGCTTCCATGATTTTGAGAATGCTTTGCAGCGGAACGTGCAGCCAATGCAGACGATTCGCGAGTTCAAATCCCATTTGCGTGATGGCTTTGTCGAGAACGAACGCGTCGAGAAGAATCGCAAGCGTCGGTTGTGTGTCAGGCAAAAACGATGAATTGCGCGTCGCGTCGAAATACGCGTTCAAAAACGTGGCCGTGACCCAGCGCTGCCAGAATGCGGCCCACGGTTCCAGCGCGTGAAATTGTTCCTCGTGCAGCCCGCCGGTTTCCACCTGGCGTCGCAGCGCGGAATTGGCGGCGTAGTTGAGCGAGCGGATCATTCCCGCGACATCGCGCAGCGGCGAGCGTTTGATGCGCCGGTCGCTCAACGAACGCGCCGGCTCGCCTTCGAGATCAATGATGAAGAAATCTTTTCCCGTGTGCAGAACGTGGCCGAGATGATAATTGCCGTGGCAACGAATTCGCATCGCATTGATGGGCGTTTGATGCACCGCGCGGTATCGCGCCACAATCGCGTCCTGCAATCCGAGCGCCCGCTCCGCAATCGCGCGAACGGAATCCGGCAGGTTTTTCAGATCGCGCCGAAGCAGATGAAAATGATGCGTGAGATGATTTCGAAATGTTTGATAAAGCGACCTTTGGTAAAACGGCGTGAACGGCTCCGGCGCGAAATCCTTGTTCTCAAAATCGCTTGCAAGCGCGACGTGCAGTTCGCCGGTGCGATGTCCGAGAAGCCGCGCGGGTTCAATGTAGGTTCCGATGATTTCCCTGACCGCGTACGACGGAGGATTCGCCGCAAGTTCGACAAGCGAAGTCTGTCCCGAATCGGTCGCGAGCGCCTCGCGCGGCAACGTGCGAACCCGATCGTAATACCGGCGCAACGCGTCCTGCGTGAACTGCCATCCGTCCTGCGCGCTCGGAATGAAACCGCTCAGGATTCCCAGGCACGCGCGCTCGCCGTTGTCGCTTTGATATTCCAACGCGCCGTGCAGCGGCGGGACATGCGTGAATTCCTTTTCGGCGAGAAACCGCGCGATTTCCAGGCCGGAATTGATTCCGCGTTCGACGCGCCGGAACAGTTTCAAAAAGAATCTGTCGCCGTAGGCCACGCTGGTGTTTCTCTGTTCCGTTCGCGCGGTGACCGGCTCCGGCGCCGGCTCGTTCCGCACCGCGCGCAATTCGTGCGAGGCCGATGCGACGAGCGAACCGTTGTCTCCTTTGAGCGCGCGTTTGTGGGAAATGGTTTCAAAAAGCATTTTTGCGAAATCTTTTCCGACCGTGGCGTCGTAGAGAATTCCATCGAGCGCGACGGATTCGATTCGCGCGCGGGCAAGAATGAAATGCGGCGACTCGCGCTGAATCCGTTCGGCCATTTCGCCGGACGCAAAAGCGATGGGCAATTGATATTCCTCCGGCTCGCTTTGGGTGAATTCGACGAACAGCAACGCGAGGAAATGTTGCTCGTTTTCGAGCGTCATCGGAACCAGTTCTCGGATGCGGATGGCTTTGATTTCGCCTTTGTCCTTGAACCAGCGCAGTTGTTGGAAATACGCCGGGAGGCACGACTCGAATTCCTCGCGCTGCGTTCCGGTCACGAATTCCTCCCAGTTTTCCGTGGCGGTCAGCGTTTTGCAGAAATGCGCGGCGTCCGCGGCTTTTTTTCTCGCCGCGGAAGCTTCGACTGAAAACCACAAGGACGCGTGCGGACTGAGCGTGAGCAAATAAGGCGATTCGCCAATCGGCGGAAATTCCGTGCGGCCAAACAATTCAATCGGAACGCAATCGCGAAACCGCGCGAGATCCAGTTCGACCGGCTGCGGAAAACGCGAGAGATTCGCGACGACAAGAACGGTTCCCGTTTCGCTCCGGCGAAGAAACGCGAGGACTTTCCGGTTTTCCGGACGAAGAAATTCCAGCGAGCCGCTGCCGAAAACTTTCCATCTTTTTCGCAACGCCAGAACGCGCCGGGTCCACCACAAAAGCGAATGAAGATTGCGCTGCTCGACTTCCGCGTTCACCGCCTCGTAGTGATATTCCGGATCGAGAATGATCGGCAGATAAAGCGCCTGGGGCGTCGCGCGCGAAAATCCGGCGTTCTTGTCCGCGCTCCATTGCATCGGCGTGCGGACGCCATTGCGGTCGCCGAGAAAAATGTTGTCGCCCATTCCGATTTCGTCGCCGTAATAAATCACCGGCGTTCCGGGCAGCGAAAGCAAAAGCATGTTCAGCAGTTCGATGCGTTTGCGGTCATTGCTCAACAGCGGCGCGAGACGGCGGCGAATTCCGAGATTGAGCCGCGCTTTGGAATCGCTGGCGTAAACGCGATACATGAAATCGCGTTCCTCGTCCGTGACCATTTCCAGCGTGAGTTCGTCGTGATTGCGGAGAAACAACGCCCACTGGCAATTCTCGGGAATCGCGGGCGTTTGATCGAGAATGTCCGTGACGGGAACGCGATCCTCCATTCGCACGGCCATGAACAATCGCGGCATGAGCGGAAAATGAAACGCCATGTGGCATTCGTCGCCTTTGCCCGAACCAAAATACGGAACCGCTTCCTCGGGCCATTGATTCGCCTCGGCAAGCAACATACAGCCGCCGTATTGCTGGTCGAGATGCGCGCGAAGCCCTTTCAGATATTGATGCGTTTCGGGCAGATTTTCGCACGACGTTCCCTCGCGTTCGTAAAGATACGGCACGGCGTCGAGTCGAAAACCATCCACGCCGAGGTCGAGCCAGAATTCGAGAATTTTTTGAATTTCGCGATGGACGTGCGGACTTTCAAAATTCAAATCCGGTTGATGCGAATAAAAGCGATGCCAGTAATACGATTGCGCAATCGGGTCCCACGTCCAGTTCGATGGTTCGAAATCCTTGAAGATGATTCGCGCGTCCTTGTATTTCTGCGGCGTGTCGCTCCAGACGTAAAAATTTCGTTCGCGGCTTCCGGGTTTCGCGCGACGCGCCTGCTGAAAAAGCTGATGTTGATCGGACGTGTGATTGAGCACGAGTTCCGTGATGACGCGCAGGCCGCGCGCGTGGGCTTCGCGAAGAAAGGTTTTGAAATCGGCGAGCGTTCCGTAAATCGGATTGATGGAATAATAATCCGCGATGTCGTAGCCGTCGTCCTTGAGCGGCGAAGGATAAAACGGCAACAGCCACACGGCGGTGACGCCGAGGTCCTGAATGTAATCGAGCTTTTGCGTCAGCCCGCGAAAATCCCCGATGCCATCGGCGTTGCTGTCAAAAAAAGCCCGCACCGGCACTTCGTAAAAAATCGCGTTTTTGTACCAGAGCGGGTCTTTGTCCGTTTTAACCGTTTGCGTCCGTGGTCTTGCCATTGATTGATAGCTGATAACGCAATGCCGCCGTTTCGACCAGCTTTTCTATAAAATGATCGGCGCGCTCCGCGATGTCAGTGGGGCGAGTTGCCCAGAATGAAGGCGTAAAGGCGAAATTCAATTTCCGCATCGCGCTGAAATTTTTGCGAAGTGGAAGCGTCGCGAAGTCGGAGTCAGTCGCGGAGCAAAAAATTAGCCACAGATGAAACACAGATTGAACACAGATTCTTGACAAAAATTTCACATTTCGCGGTTGACGCGAATTTTTTCAAAGCCCATAGGGCTGGCATATCTGTAGATTGGAAATTAAAAATGATTTTAGCTCCGTAGGAGCGAAATATGCCGCCCCGACGGGGCTGAATTTGATTTGGCATACGATTCTACAAAGATGTCGCGCCGATCGCGCTTGCGGAAAACTTCAATGCGACTTCTCCGTTTATAAGCCACCGAACTGTCATGCAAGATTCCTTCCGCAAAATTTCCCCTCTTTTTTTCTCGCCAAAGTTCCGCGCGCCGGGCAAACAGTCCGTTTCTATTTTTGAAAATTATCAGCCATGACTGAACAAATCGTCATTTTGGATTTTGGATCGCAATACACGCAGGTCATCGCGCGGCGCATTCGCGAGTGCAACGTTTATTCGGTCATTCTGCGCTACGACACGCCGGCCGGCGAAATCAAGGCGCTCGGCGCAAAAGGCGTCATTCTATCCGGCGGGCCGTCGAGCGTTTACGCGAAAGACGCGCCGCTGCCCGACAAGGCGATTTTCAAACTCGGCGTTCCCGTTCTCGGCATCTGTTTCGGAATCCAGGTGATCGCGCAATTTCTCGGCGGCAAAGTGGAGAAAGGCGAGAAACGCGAATACGGCAAAGGCGCGCTGCGCGTGACGGACAGTTTTTGTCCGCTGTTTGCAAATCTGCCGGAAACGTTGCAGGTCTGGAATTCGCACGGCGACAAACTCACGAAATTGCCGAAGGATTTTAAATCCGTGGCGGTGACGGAAAATTCCGATTACGCGGCGATTGAAAACCGCGCACGAAAAATCTTCGGGCTGCAATTTCATCCCGAGGTCGCGCACACGCCGCGCGGCAAGGAAATCATCGCGAACTTCGTCCACAACATTTGCGGCTGCGGAAAAAACTGGACGATGCGCAACTACATCGAACAGGCCGTCGAGGAAATCCGCGCGCAGGTCGGCGAGGAACGTGTGATTCTCGGATTGAGCGGCGGCGTGGATTCCAGCGTGGCCGCGGCGCTGATTCACAAGGCGATTGGCGACCAGCTTACGTGCATTTTCGTCAACAACGGACTGCTGCGCGGGCGCGAGGCGGACGTGGTGCGCGAAGTTTTCGGGCGTCATTTCAAAACGCGATTGCAGTACGAAAACGCCGAGAAATTGTTTCTGAAAAAATTAAAAGGCGTCACCGATCCGGAACGCAAACGCAAGGTGATCGGCAAAACGTTTATTGATGTTTTCGAAAAAGCGGTCCAGCGCGCTGCCCGCGTCTCGCCGGCAAAACACAAAAAGGTTTCCGCCGGCGGAACCCCGGCAGCATATCGCGGCGCGAAATTTCTCGCGCAGGGAACGCTTTATCCCGATGTGATCGAATCCGTGCCGATTGCGGGAAATCCCGCCGCGATGATTAAAAGCCATCACAACGTCGGCGGACTTCCGAAGAAAATGAAATTTCAATTGCTTGAGCCGTTGAAATGTTTGTTCAAGGACGAAGTGCGCGAACTGGGATTGGAACTGGGTTTGCCGCGCGAGATTGTTTTGCGCCAGCCGTTTCCCGGACCGGGACTGGCCGTTCGGATTCTGGGCGAAGTGACGCCGCAGCGCTGCGCGATTTTGCGAAACGCGGACACGATTGTCGTGGAGGAAATGAAAGCGAGCGGCTGGTATTACAAAATCTGGCAAAGCTTCGCGGTGCTGCTGCCGGTTCGCAGCGTCGGCGTGATGGGCGACGAGCGGACTTACGAATACACGATCGCGATTCGCGCGGTGGAATCGCAGGACGGAATGACCGCCGACTGGGTGAAGCTTCCGTACGATCTGCTGGAAAAACTGGCCAATCGAATCATCAACGAAGTGAATGGCGTGAACCGCTGTGTTTTCGACATCACGAGCAAACCGCCGGGAACGATTGAATGGGAGTGATGCCTTTTAATTTTTTTTAATCGGTATGGCGGAATTTTTTTGCGCTGCCATTTTCATTCCATAACAGTTTTCCGCCGCGCGATTCTCCGCAATCTTTTTCTTTTTTCGTCAAAAAACGTTTTCGGCTCGACACCTCGAATCGAATTTTTAGCATCCTGCGCCGTATGACATTTGATTTACGATCCGCGACCCTGAAAACCGTTTTGTTCTTTTGCATTGCCGGCGCTCCTGCTTTTGCCACCGAA
>DASSNZ010000009.1:0-7451 GCA_035701135.1 Verrucomicrobiia bacterium | reverse complement strand
GGCGCACCTTACCGCTACGCTCCACCGCCCAAAGGGCACTCCCCCGCAAGGGAGTTGACAGTTCGTCTACCATAAACAGCGAAACATACCGTGAGTCACTGACCTTCACCTCCGGTGTCTTTTTCCCATGATGCAACGGGCCGAGACGCGCAGAATTAAAAAACTCTGAGTCTCCGAGTCTCTGTGGTTTAAAAAAGTTCCTTGTGCCGGAAACACGTCACGAGATGGTCGTTCACCATTCCGGTCGCCTGCATGTGCGCGTAGCAGATTGTCGAGCCGACAAATTTGAAGCCGCGCCGGATCAGGTCTTTGCTCATCGCGTCCGATTCTTTCGTCCGGGCGGGAACGTCTTTCATCGTCCGCCGATGATTAACTTTGGGTTCGCCATCAACGAAACGCCAGATGTATTCGTCGAAACTTCCGAATTCCTCGCGCACTTTCAGAAATGCTTTTGCATTCTGAATCGCGGAAAGGATTTTCAACCTGTTCCGGATGATTCCCGCGTTGCTCATCAGCCGGGCGATTTTTGAATCGCCGTAGCGCGCGACTTTTTCAGGATCGAACTGATCGAACGCCGCGCGGTAGTTTTCGCGTTTTTTCAAAACCGTGTGCCAGCTCAAACCGGCTTGCGCGCCTTCGAGAATCAGAAACTCAAAAATCGTCCGGTCATCGTGCAACGGAACGCCCCATTCCGTGTCGTGATAATGAACGTAAAGCTCATCCACGGGCCAGGGACAGCGTTGAAGTTGTTTCGCATTTTTCATTTTTGAAACGAAACCGCGCCGGTGAATTCAATAGCTCAGTCCAAAACCATAAGGAAACAACGGATTCCCGGCGAGCGCCGCGGCGGTGGAAAGCTGGTCGTTGTTGCGCGGCCAGGTTCTCGGCAATTTGCCGCGCGGTTTAAAATCGCCGAATAAAACATCCGCCACGCCGTCGCCTTCGGTTCCCGGCAGCCACGCGGCCACGAAAGCGTCACTGTCGTCCAGCGCGGTTCCGAGAACGAGCGGGCGGCCTGAAAGCAAAATCGTCACGACAGGAATTCCAGCGCTTTTGACTTTGTGAATCAACGCAAGATCCTTCGCCGGAACGCGGAGATCGCTGCGATCACCTTTCATTTCCGCATAAGGCATTTCGCCAACGACAACCACCGCCGCGTCCGCGGCCTGAACGTTGGAACCGTCTTCGGAAAAAACGATGTCCGTTCCCTTTGCCACGGCGTGGCGAATGCCTTCAAGAATCGTTGTGCCGCCGGTCGTCACTTTTCCAGCGTGGCTTTGCCAGCCAATTGTCCAGCCGCCGCATTGAATTCCAATGTCGTCCGCCGCTTTTCCGACAACCGCGATGCGCTTTGCTTTTTTCGACAACGGCAGCGCGTGATTTTCGTTCTTGAGCAGCACGAGCGACTCGCGAACGCATTCGCGGGCCACCGCGCGATGCGCGGCGCTGCCGATTTCGGAAAGCAACTTTGAATCGGTGCGCGGATTTTCGAAAAGTCCCATCGCGAATTTCACCCGAAGAATTCTCCGCGCCGCGTCGTCAATTCGCGATTCCGGCACTTTTCCTTCCGCGATCAATTCCTTCAAATCGCCGATGAATTCGATGTAATTGTTCTTTTTGCCCGGGCCGTTTGGAATCATCACCATGTCCATTCCGGCGTTGATGGATTTGTCAATCGCGGTTTTGTAATCCGTCGAAAGCTGGTCAATCGCCGCCCAGTCGGAAACGAGAAAACCCTGGAAGCCCAGTTCTTTTTTCAACACATCGGTAAGCAGATATTTGTTTTCGCTCATTTTTTTTCCATTCCAACTGGAGTAGGAAACCATGATGGAGCCGACGCCCGCTTTGATCGCGGCGATGTAAGGCGGCAAATAAACGCTTCGCAAAGTCGCCTCGTCACAAACCGTGTTTCCCTGGTCCACGCCGTTTTGCGTTCCGCCATCCGCGAGAAAATGTTTCGCGCAGGCGAGCACCGAATCGCCGGATAATTGATCGCCCTGAAAACCACGCACCGCCGCGGCGCCCAGTTCGGAAACCAGTTCCGGCGATTCACCGAAACTTTCATACGTGCGTCCCCAGCGTTCATCGCGCGCAACCGCGACGCACGGTGCGAAAGCCCAGCGAATCGCCGTGCCTTCGGTTTCCTCCGCGGTGACGCGCGCGGCGCGTTCCACGAGCGCGGCGTCGCGCGTGGCGCCGAGTCCGATGTTGTGCGGAAAAATCACCGCGCCCAGAACGTTATTATGGCCGTGAACAGCGTCCACGCCGTAGATCAATGGAATTTTCAATCGCGTTTTCAGCGCCCAGGATTGAAATTCCTCGCAGGATTTCCGCCATGCGTCGGGCGTGTTGTTTTCGGGATCCGAATCGCCGCCGCTCAGGACCGAGCCGAGAAAATATTTTTGCACGTCGGATTTCTCCTGAAGCGCCGTGATGTCCACCTGGACCATCTGACCGATTTTTTCATCCAGCGTCATTTGCGAGAGCAACGCGTTCACCTGTTTTTCATGGAGCGGGCCGAATTGCGCGCGCGCGGCGGAAATGAAAATCGCGTTGATTAAAATCGCCGGAAGAAGAATTTTCGCCAGAGCGCCGGATTTTTTCTCGCGGCAAACCGGCGTTTGCAAAAATATTTTTCGGACGTTGGGAAAATAAATCTTCATAGGCATTCTTTTTTACAGTGACTGAATCCAGCGGAACCGTCGTCAGTTTTAATTACAGTTTTGCGATTTGCAAACTCTCTTTCGTCCGGCATTATCCGTTTAAGCTATGAAAGATCACCAGCTCCCGTTTTCAGGGTCCGTTTCCCGGCGCAGTTTCCTCAGAAATTCCGGCGTCGCGCTTGGCGCGGCCGGTTTGGCCGGAATCGCTTCTACCGCCGCCTTTGCCGAAGATTCCAATTCCACCGCGCCGGTGATCGCAAAAGGAAATGTCGTTTTGTTCCAGGGCGATTCCATCACGGACTGGGGCCGTTCCCGAGAAAAAGCGAATTTGCCTAACAATCAACCGGCGCTCGGGTCCGGTTATGCGTGGCTGGCGGCGGCGGATCTGCTGGTCGGGTGTCCGCAGGATGATTTGAAAATTTTCAATCGGGGCGTCAGCGGCAACAAAGTGTTTCAACTCGCCGCGCGATGGGACAAGGATTGCCTGGATTTAAAGCCGGACGTGCTGAGCATTCTCATCGGCGTGAACGACATCTGGCACACGCTCAACGGCAATTACAACGGCACGGTGGAAATCTACGAACGCGACTATCGCGCGCTGATCGAGCGCACGCTCAAAGCGTTGCCCAACGTGAAGCTCATTATTTGCGAGCCTTACGTACTGCGCTTCGGCGCGGTGACGGACAAATGGTTTCCGGAATTCGATGAATACCGCGCCGCCGCCAAACGCGTTTCCGATTCGTTCAAAACAATTTTTGTTCCGTTCCAGACGATGTTTAACGAAGCCATCAAATACGCGCCGCCGGAACGCTGGGTCAAAGACGGCGTGCATCCGACCCAGGACGGCGCATCGCTCATGGCGCATTATTGGATCGAAACCGTTTCAAAAAATCGCTGATTCAGTTTTCCAGAATTTCGAAGAATCATCTTTGTCCGCCTTGTCCGCCAAAACTAAAAAGCCCCTTTGGATTTCTCCAAAGGGGCTTTGATGTTCCAATTAAATTAGAACTTGTAGATGATATTCGCCGCGACCAGAACTGCGTTGCGGTCGTGAGGAGCGCCGGATGCGCTGGCGTTAAGGCCGCCGAGGATTGGCGTGAGCGAACCGCCGAACGGTTTGGAGCCGTCAACAGCGCGATCCCAGCGAACTTCCAATCGGCTCAACACATTTTCCCAGAGCTGGTATTGCACCGTGCCGGTCACGCCGACAAGCGATGACGCCTGGAGCGGGCCGTCGCCGGCGTCCTGCCAGACAAATTCGCCGCGAGCATGAAGGCTGAGTTTTTCGGTCGCCTGGAAGGATACATACGTTCCGAGCGAATTCGCCCAGGCAGAATTAACCGGACCAGAGCCTTTGAAGGTCTGGTGCGGCACTCCGAGATAGTCGTACGCGAATCCGAGGCGCAGGCCGGTTACCGGCGTCGCCAGCGTCAAGCCCGCGTAAGCGTTCAGTTGATCGCCGGTCGTGACGACGTTTCCGCCGAAGCCGTTCACGATTCCGCCGTAAAGAGTCGAGCCGGAAAGGAATCCCCAGCTATCCGGCGCGGTGAGCGCGATGGATGCCATGTAGGTTTTGTAGGATTCCGCTTTGAACGGCTGCGCTCTTCCGGTCGAAACCGGGAGCAGGCTGCCACCGACACTCGCGCCGCCGATAATCGGGCCGGTCGTGTTCGCCACGCCTCCGGCGATGCTGACAAGGTCGGAAAGATGGTAGGTTCCCAGAATGCCGGTGTGGGTGGTCGGCTCCAGAGTGAAACCCCAGGAACGCGTATAGTTCGGGTTGTTGACGGCGTCAATGGACTCGTAACCGATGATGCTGTCGAAAACACCGATCTTCCAGTCAATGCCGGTTCCAATCGGTGTGCGAAGGGTCACGTATGCCTGGCGGATTGCGAAATCCGTTCCGGCCAGTCCGCCAATCGGCGTGCTGCCCAGCGCATTGGCGTCCGCGCCAAACATCAGGTCAATGTGATAGCCGGCGGCCCATTCGCTTTCATCAAGCGCTTTGTTCAGCGAGACTTTGACGGCATCGAGGTTGAAGCCGTCGGCTTTGCTCGGGCTGTTGAAGGCGTAGGCTGGAACGTTGGCGTTGCCGGTTCCCGGATTCCAGTGCGCCGAGGTGTCCACGTAACCGCTGATGGTTGTGGACGCGAGCGCCGTGGCAACCGTATTGACGGTTTCATCGGCCGCGCTCGCCGCGGAAGCCAGACTGACCACTCCGAGGGCGGCCAAGCCTAATGTCCATTTATTAAACTTCATGTATTCCTCCAGTTATAGTTGTTTCTTGTTCTTATTTTGTGTTGTTCACACAAGCTGGTTCGTGAGATAATAAACGGTTTATCTCCGGGCCAGCCCGGGTGCATTTGCCGCATTGATATGGAAATCTTCCGGCTTTGACAACTAATTTTTTCGGGCTTTTTTGCCTGAAAAAAACCAAATGGCTGGCTCGCCGGAACCACTACCATCCTGTTTGTGTGCAGGTTTTGTACAAAGTTGGGGCAACGGAGCCGGCTGGCGGAATTCAAATTTCTCCTTAAAATCCCGTTTCTCCGAATCTTCAATCGAACGTCGCGACAATTCCCAACCGGCCACGCGGCTGGAATACATGCTGCTAGAAAACCGGCGGCGGACCATGCGTTGTTCCGCGTCGCTCGCGCCATTGCGCGAAATAAAACGTAAATATTTATGGCATCATTTGTTTTTGTGGCTCGCGAAACCGCGTCCGGCAGAGAAGTCCGAAGCTCCGTCGAAGCCGCGACGGAACAAGCGGCGATTGCCGCGTTGCTGAATCGAAATCTGCTGGTCGTCAATATCCAGGAAAAAATGGCCAAAAAAGGCCGGACCGGCGGTGGAAAAGTCGCGCTTCAGGACCAGGTCATTTTCACGCGCCAGCTTGCGACGATGATTGACGCCGGTCTCGCGATGGTCCAATCGCTCCAGGCGCTTGCCGAACAAACGTCCAACAAAGCGATGCGCGATGTCATCCGCGATATTTGTTCGCGGGTGGAATCCGGCGACAGTTTTTCCGAAGCGTTGCAAAAACATCCCAAGGTTTTCAACCGGCTTTATTACTCGATGGTTTCCGCCGGCGAGAAAGGCGGTTTGCTCGCGGAAATTCTCGCGCGGCTGGCGACGTATCTGGAAACAACCGCGCGCCTTCGCAAAAAAGTGAAGTCCGCGATGATGTATCCGACGATTGTCACGATTGTCGCGATTCTGATCACCACGTTTCTGTTGGTGAAAGTGATTCCTGTTTTCGGTGAAATTTACACGGGTTTCGGCGGCAAACTGCCCGGTCCGACGCAGTTTTTGATCAACCTGAGCAATCTCGTGAAAACGTATTTATTGCTCATCATTCTGGCGGGTGGCGGCATCGTTTATGGCTGGCTTCGTTTCATCAAGACCAAACCCGGACGGCAATTCTGGGATTCGCGCCGCATCAAGCTGCCGGTTTTCGGACCCATCGCTCACAAGATTTGTCTTGCGCGATTCACCCGAACGCTCGCCTCGCTTATCCGCAGCGGCGTTCCGATTCTTGAAGTGCTCCAAATCGTTTCGCAGACCGTCGGAAATGTCGTGATGGAAAATGCCGTCAAGGTCGCGGCCACGGACATTGAACGCGGCGAAAACATTTCCGCCGCGCTCAGCAAACATCCGGTGTTCCCCAGCATGGTCATCCGCATGATTACCGCCGGCGAGCAAACGGGCAAAATTGACAACATGCTGGAGCGCGTCTCGGATTTTCTGGACGAAGAAATCGAAACCATTCTCAGCGGACTGACTTCGCTGATTGAACCGATTCTGATTGTTTTTCTCGGTGTGGTCATCGGCGGCATGGTGATTTGTATGTTCCTGCCGATTTTCAAACTGAGCGATCTCGTCAGCGGGACGCATTGAGGAATGGAAAGTCGGATGGCGGAAACATCGCGGCCGGCCGGGAAAATTGCTCCCGGCCTGAGCCTTTGATGAAGCCCCGGAAAGCGAAAACGAATTTTGAATCAACGACGAACCATGGCGAAAGTTTTACTGGCAGACGATGAATTGACGATGCTCCAGACCGTGAGCGAGTTGCTCCGGCAGGAAGGCCATGAAGTGTTGCCTTTCACCAACGCCCCTTCGGCGCTCGACGCCGTCGCCGCCCACGCGCCCGAACTGGTCATCACCGATTTATATCTCGACAAGACCCGCGCGCATGGAATGGAGATTCTCGAAAAAGCGCGCGCGCTGAATCCTCCGGCCACGGTCATTATGATCACCGGATTCGGCTCGATTGAAACCGCCGTCGAAGCGATGCGCCATGGCGCGTTTGATTACCTCGAAAAACCGTTCAAGGTGGATCAGTTCAAATTGTGCGTGCAACGCGCGCTTTCCTACAACGCCGCCGTCTCGGAAAGCGCCGCGCTCCGCAAACAGCTCAAAAAGAAATATCATTTCAACCAGATCATCGGGAACGCACAGAAAATGCAGGACGTTTTCAAACTGATCGAACGCGTTGCCGACACTGACAGCACTATTCTGATTCTGGGCGAAAGCGGCACGGGCAAGGAACTCGTCGCGCGCGCGCTGCATTTCAACAGCCATCGCCAGTCCGCGCCGTTTGTTCCCGTGAATTGCAGCGCTCTGCCGGAAAATTTGCTTGAATCCGAATTGTTCGGCCACCGCCGCGGCGCGTTCACCGGAGCAATCAACGACAAGAAAGGACTTTTTCAGGAAGCCAACGGCGGGACGATTTTTCTGGATGAAATCGGTTCCATGTCGCCGATGCTGCAAAGCCGCCTGCTCCGCGTT
>DASSNZ010000008.1:0-9002 GCA_035701135.1 Verrucomicrobiia bacterium | reverse complement strand
TGTAAAGCGCGGCGAACCAGCGTTTGTAACTCTTCGCAAAATCCTGATTGTGTTTTGCGATTTTCGACATCAAATCTTCGCCGCGTTGCTGCGCCAAAATCAATTGCGCCGCCGACCAGCTTGTGAAGGAAATCCAATCCATGCCCGGACTGTAAATCGGATCGAGAAATCCCGCCGCATCGCCCACGATCACAAATCCGTCGCCCGCAAAGGTCGTTGAAAAATACGGAAGATTTTTCCGCCAATGAACGTCGCCTTCGTGCCATTGCGCGTCGGCCAGAAGTTCGCGTCCGACCGGATGCTGCATCAGAAAATCCTTGAGCCGTTTTCCCAGAGAACCGCCTTCCGGCCAGCGCAATAATCGTTGGTCGAAAACGACGCCGAGGCTCACGTCCCCGCCTTTCAGCGGAATGCACCACGCCCACCAGCCGGAACCGACAAAATGATTTGTCGCCGTCGAACGAATGCCGTTGCAGGACATCGCCCAATCAGGAAATTTTTGCGCGAGTTCCCATCCATCCCAATCTTTCACGCCGCTCCAGCGCGCCCAGACCGCCGCCGTGGGATGTTCCTCGTTCGCGCGCCACCAGCCCTGCTGTCGCGCGAGCAATGCAGCGACACCGGAAGCGTCCACAATCCAGCGCGCAAAAAGTGTTTTGGAATTTTCGCCGATGCGCACTTCGACGGATTGCTCGCCGCCGGAATCAAGCTGAATTTTTCCCGCCGTGGCCGGACGCAGAATTTCCGCGCCCAGCGCAATCGCGCGACGCAAAACTTCCTCGTCCAGAGCCGCGCGGTCCACCTGAAACGCCGGAACGCGGGACAAGTATTTTCCGCCGATTTCGCTGCAATCCTCGAGTGTTTTCGCGGAGGAATTGGAAAACCAGAAGCGCATCCCCTGTTTCATGAGATGCGCTTCGTTGAGATATTGTGTGAGTCCGAGAACGCGGCACAGAAAATAACCGCTCACCTCGACCGTCGCTTCGCCCACGCGACGGGAAAATGCGGCGGATTTTTCCACAATGAGCACCCGCAATTTCGGCTGCTCGCGCAAAAGGAGAATCGCCGTCGCCGCGCCGGACAACGCCCCGCCAAGAATGATTACGTCGTAACGGTCCTGGCGGGACGATTCCATTTCAAATTCGGCTAATCCACGCGGTCAATATGCAGATCGCTTTTCACCACTTTTCCGGTTTCGGCGGAAATATAAACTTCGCCGACATCCACGTCGCGGTTCGGATTATCCAATTTCGCGGCCCAGAGACGCACGCGCCAGATCGGGCCGGTGACGGACAAATCCACTTTCATGTCGGAATCCAGCCAGAGTTGCGTCGCCTTCAAAGTGAGATTTTTCAGCAACGGCTCGGAGGTCGCTTTTTTAATCGCTTCGTCGGAATCCACTTTCAGTTTGTCCTTGTCGAAAACCTTGTCCGCTTTGACGTATTCCAGAACGCGGAAAGGCCGTTTCACGGAAAGTTTTTCGCCCGCGCCGAATTTGACTTCGGTGGATTTGAACGTCGCGTCCGGATCATAAAACACCACGTACCAGATGTTGGGCGTGAGACTGCCGATGGATTTCTCGGAACGAATCTGGACGACTTTATCCTTCGCCTCCTCGCCAACGTAACGGTCGGCTTGTTTAATCAGGCTGAAAGCGGTCGGTTCGCTCGCAGCCGCGATTCGCGCCAGGCCAAACACCATCAGCGCGCTCAAGAAAAATTTTCCGTTCAGAATATTCCTGGTGAATTTCATGCCGCGAATATAAAGACGCGCGCTCCGGGTGACAATGTAGAAAAAGCAACCCCGAACAGGCGGATTCCGGTAGGTGCGCCACTCCGTTGACGTACGCCCAAAAACCTTCTTACAGTTTGCGAAATTTAAAAGCGTTGTGTTGTTTCCATTTCAAACTTCGAACCGCCCGGCCCGTGTCGTCATCACCGGCGCGGGAATTCTCACCGCTTTGGGCGCGGGATGGCAACGCAACTCGGAAGGTTTTCGACGCGGCGAAATCGCAATTCGTCCTTTGACGTTGTTCGATGTTTCGCGCCAGCGCGTCAAAGTCGCCGCCGAGGTAAATCTGCCGGAACCATTGCCGGCGACCCGATTGGGCGAACGCGGCGTTCGGCGATTGGATCGCGCCGCGAAATTGCTTTTGCTCGCCGCGCGCGAAGCGTGGATTCAATCCGGCTGGAAAGCTTCGGAAAATCTGCCACTCGTCCTCGGCACAACCAGCGGCGGAATGAGTCTGGGCGAGGCGTATTTCCGCCAGGCGATTCGCACGCCGCGCAATCGAAGCCGCCAGGCCTCTCGCGTTTTGCAATATCAGGCGCAACAACAAGCGCTTAATCTCGCCGAGGCATTCGGCTTTGCGGGGCCAATCACCATTATTGCCAACGCCTGCGCGTCCGGCGCAAATGCGATGGGTCACGCCTGGGATTTGCTTCGTAGCGGACGGGCGGAACGTGTTTTCGCCGGCGGCTATGATGCGTTAAGCCAGCTTGTTTTCGCAGGATTCGATTCGCTCCAGGCGCTCTCGCCAACGCAATGCCGTCCGTTCGACGCGCATCGCGACGGACTCGCGCTCGGCGAAGGGGCGGCGATGCTCGCTTTGGAAACGCTCGATTCCGCCAAACGGCGCAATGCGGAAATTCTCGGGGAAATGGTCGGTTACGGCGCGGCCACGGACGCGCATCACCTGACGCAGCCGCATCCAAACGGCGACGCCGCTTTCGCTTCCATGACCTCCGCCTGCGACATTGCGGAAATCGGTCCGGAAAAAATCGGCTACGTGAACGCGCACGGAACCGGCACGCCGCTCAACGACAGCGCGGAAGCCGCCGCGATCAATCGCTGGGCCGGAAATCACGCTCCGAAGCTCCACGTCAGTTCCACCAAATCGAGCATCGGCCATTTGTTAGGCGGCGCGGGCGCGGTGGAAACGGCGATTTGCCTGATGGCTTTGCGCGAACAATGGCTGCCGCCGACTTCCAGTTTGCAGACTCCCGATCCAACCTGCGCGTTTCAAATTGTCAGGAAACCCGCTGACGCAAAACTGGAATACGTTCTGACCAATTCATTCGGCTTCGGCGGCGCAAACGCATCGCTCATTTTGCGGAGGTGGTCGTGAGCGATATTTTTATCGCGGGGACCGGCGCGGTTTCGCCGGCGGGCTGGGGCGTCCAATCTTTTTGCGAAGCGATTTCACGCGGTGAACCGCTCCCGATTCAATCGCTTGTCCGGCCCGGTTTTGACGAACCGCTTCGCGCGCGGCAAGTCCCCCGCCCGGCTCCGCGACCCGCTTTCATGGCTCACGCGCGGTTGCGCCGGGCGAGTCCGATCGCGCATCACGCCGTTGGCGCGGGACTCGAAGCTCTCGGCCGGAACGCGGCGAAATACGTGAACGGAGCCGCGCGGCTGGGAATTATTTTTTGCGCGATGTCCGGCTGCGTCAATTATTCAAGCCGGTTTTATGACGAAGTTTTAAAAGATCCGGCCACGGCCAGTCCGCTGGTTTTTCCGGAAACGGTTTACAATTCTCCGGCCAGTCATCTCGCCGCGTTGCTCGGAACAACGGCGATCAATTATACGCTCGTCGGCGATCCCGGAACTTTTATTCAAGGACTCGTTCTCGCGGCGGATTGGCTCGCGAACAATCGCGCGGACGGATGCCTCGTTGTCGGCGCCGAGGAAATGGATTGGCTGACGACCGACGCGATGCGGTTGTTTGATCGGAAAACCATTTTGAGCGACGGCGCGGGGGCGATTTATCTCGCGCGCGAATCGGGCGCAAATGCGGTTCGTCTCGACGCCGTTTCCGATTCGCAACTTTTTCACGATAGAAAATCCCGCGCTGAAGCCGCGCGCCGGGTTCGCGAGGAATTTGCTTTCGCCGACGCGACGGATTTGCTTTGCGACAGTTTGACCGGAACAACCGCGGCGGATCGCGAGGAGCAAAACGCCTGGCGCGATTGGCGCGGAAACCGGCTTTCAATCAAAACAATTTTCGGCGAAGGCTTCATGGCCGGCGCGGCGTGGCAATGCGTCGCCGCTGCCGAGGCTTTGCGCGCGGGACGAAATCCGGCGGCGATTGTGAATGTCGTCGGCTGCAATGAACAGGCCGTTGCCGCGCGATTCACCGCACTGAAATAAATGAGAATTATTCTGATTACCGGCGCGAACGGCGGACTTGGCCGGGCGATGGCGCGATATTTTTTCGCTGAATCGCCGGAGAATTTTGTCTGGCTCGGCGTTCATTCGCGACGCGACCACGCGAACCAACTGCGCGATGAATTTTCCGGCCGCTGCGAATGCGTGGAGTTAAATGTCAGGCAACCCGATTCCTGGAAAAATGCCGTCGAAAAAATTCTTTCGAAAAACCAACGCCTCGACGTGCTGGTGAACAACGCGGGAAAACACGAGGATGGTTTGCTCGCGACACTGCCCGCAAGCGCGTGGGAAAGCGTGATTTCCACCAATCTCGACGCGACATTTCACGGTTGCCAGGCGGTTTTGCCGACGATGATTTCCCAGCGCGCCGGACGCATCGTGAACATCGCGTCGCTCAGCGCGTTGCTCGCGCCGGCGGGCCAGACAAATTATTCCGCCGCGAAGGCGGGCATCGTCGCGCTCACGCAATCGCTGGCCAAGGAAGTTGCGCGATTGAATATCACGGTGAACGCGGTTTGTCCCGGATTTGTTGAAACCGAAGCGTTATCCAGGATGAGCGACGACGAACGCAAAACGGCGCAGGCACGGATTCCGATGCGGCGATTCGGGAAACCGGAGGAAGTCGCGGCGGCGGTTGGATTTCTGGCTTGTGCCGGAGCGAGTTACATCACAGGCTCGGTGTTGAAAGTGGACGGTGGAATTTTTTAATCACATGGAAGACGCAAACGCTCTGAAGGAACGCATTAAAACGATGTTGGTCGAGAATCTCATGCTGCAGGTGACGGCGGCGGAAATCAGCAATGACATGCCGTTGTTCGGCCCCGGCGGATTGGGGCTGGATTCGGTGGACGCGCTGCAACTCGTCGTCGCGCTCGATAAAAATTTTGGATTGAAAGTTCCCGATCCCTCCTCCGCGAAAGTGATTCTGCAAAGCGTGAACACCATGGCCGACGCGGTGCAGAAAAAGCTGGCGGGATAAACATTCCGTTTCCGCCGCGACTCTGCAGGCAGTTTCAAACCAAGCTGGGATTCGTAAATAGAAATACGAATTCTCCGGATGCCGGCCCGACCCGATTTTCCACCCTGCGAAATTCTTAAACCGTTTTTTGCATCGCGACCTGATCGGCCAGTTCTTCGGCGGGATAAGTCCAGATTTCTGCGAGCGTCGGATGATAATGCGGCATCGCGGCCAGTTCCCGCGCGGTCATGCGCTTTGCCATTGCCGCGATAATTTCATGAATCAATTCCCCGGCCATCGGCCCGACGCAGCTCCCGCCAAGAATTTCGCCGGATTGCGGATCGGCCAGCAGTTTCACAAAACCGTCTTTCGCTTCCATGATGAGCGATTTTCCGTGGTCGTTGAACGGATAACTCGCGACAAGATACGGAACATTTCCGACGTGCGCGTGCTTTTCGGTCAGGCCAACCGACGCAATTTGCGGATCGGTGAAAACCACTTCGGTCACGAGCCGATAATCCATTTCCTTCGGCTGATCCGGATGCGCCGCGTTGTGCGCGGCAATTTCGCCTTGTTGAACCGCTATGTGGACGATCTCGTGCAACCCCGTGCAATCGCCCGCCGCAAAAATGTGCGGAACGCTGGTCTGCATCCGACGGTCGGTCGCGACACGGCCAAAGCGAAGCCGCACGCCGATTTTTTCCAGGCCGAGCGACGTCACATTCGGAATTCGCCCGAGCGCATAAAAAATTTCGTCGGCCAGAACGCGTTTTGTCTGACCTTCGTGCTCGAATGAAATTTCCTTCGCGCCGCCGATCAGCCGCGCGTCGAGCAGTTTTGTCCCGGTAAAAACCGCCATGCCTTCGCGGCGAAACACATTCTGAATCACCTCCGCGCCGTCCGGATCCATTTCGTGCAAAACGTGCGGGCTGCGCTGAATCAACGTAATCTTCACTCCGAATCGCGCGAAAAATTGCGCGAACTCCAGCGCGACCGCGCCGCCGCCTAACACAATCAAAGAACGCGGCAGGCGCGTGAGTTTCAACGCGGAATCACTCGTTAAATATGAAACTTCATCAAGCGCGGGCAACGGGCTTGGCGCGACAACGGAGCCGGTCGCGATGAGAAAATTTTTCGCGGTGATTTTTTTTCCTGAATCGTCATTCGGCGAGGGATTGCGGGACGGAGAAAGTTCAATCGTATGCGCGTCCAAGAATTTTGCCATGGCGCGGATGAACTGAAATTTTCCATTCGTGAGTTGTTGCACACGGTAGTCGGCGAATTCCCGGATGAGCGTGTTTTTACGCGCCATGACTTTCGCGAAATCAAACGTCACGCCTTCGGTGCGAATGCCCCACGGTTCGGGATGGCTCGCGATGTGCATGATTTCCGCCGCGTAGAGCAGCGCCTTGGTCGGCATGCAGCCGCGCAGAATGCAAAGTCCGCCGACTTCCTCGCCGCCTTCGATGACGACGGTTTTCAAGCCCTCCGCCGCCGCCGTTCGCGCCGCCGCGTAACCGCCGCTTCCGCCGCCAATCACGGCGAAATCAAAATCGTAATTTTCGTTCGATCCCATGATGGAAGCATGGGCGAGGTTTGCGCGGCTGGCAAGTTTCGCGCGCCGGAACACCGTCGCCCGGTGCAAACGTCCACTGAAACCAAACGATTTGAGCCTAACACTCTCAATCCATTCTCAAAGCTCGCGCTTTTTGATTTGGCCTTTCGCATTTTCCTTTCAATTAAAGAAGACGCTCAGCGAGAATTATCCTTCCAAAAAACCGGATTATTAATCTTTTGCAATAATTGACTATTGTTTTTCAATAAAAAAAGATTGCTTTTCAAATCCGGGCGATTTACTCTTTTCGACATGAACCCAATTGAAAATTCTTTAAATGCTGCGACGAGGCTGAGGCGAATCAAGATTACCAGCAGAATTGCCAGACATGTATTTTTGGCTTTTTTCGTATTTGCAATCGGCCTTGATGTTTTCTTTTTGGGCAGCGGTCGCATACTGAAAGTTCTGGGAAAAGCCGCTCCGTATGTGATCGGGTCGCAATTGCTTTTAATCGTGTGGTATTGGGAGTTGGCGCGTCTGTTCCGCTTTTATGAGCGCGGAGCGATTTTTGCTTCGAAAACAATTCATTGCATAAAAGTTTTGGGTGTTCTGTGCGTTCTGAATTGGATTCTTTACGGAATCGCCTGCGCGCTCTCCTGGCCTCCAAAAGCGTACGGACCGAGCTTCTTTGAAATTAAAACCATTTCCAGCGCGCATATTTTTCATATGGGATTCTTTTCATTTGATTTTGGAACAGGAATTGATTTCGGAACTCTAGCGGCTGGAATTGCGATTGTTCTCATCGCGTGGATTATGGATGAAGGCCGGAAAATCCAGGAGGAACAGGAGCTAACGGTTTAACAAATAAGCTTTCAAATTTATGAAAAATTTCCAGAACAAGGCAAAGATAATAAAGGTCAGCAAAATTCTGAGATCCATTCTATTCGCTGTGCCGGTTGTTTGGATAATTGCTTTTACGATCAGTATCCTTGGGTTCTTGGCCGGGATTCTGATTCCGTTTTTTTCCTCGCCGAAGAATGGAATAGACTCATCAAGAATTTACGAGACGGGCGGAGTGATTTTGTTTGGAATTTTTGCATTCATCGTCACTTTGAAGCTTTTTAGATTTTTCGACCGGCTCAAGAACGGCCATTTGTTCGATGCGATGACGGTCGGCAACTTGGATTCAGCCGGCAAGTGGTGGATTTTCCTTTGGCTTTACCAAGGGTTGTACTCGGAAATCGGGCGGCACTTTTTCCAATCGAAACTGACGTGGGATTCCGGAGGATTGGTGGCGGGATTGGCATTGATTTTTGTGGCGTGGCTTTTGCGTGAAGCGCAAGAGCTTCAAGAAGAACAGGAATTGACGGTTTAGCTTATGCCTATCATCGTCAATTTGGATGTGGTTCTCGCGCAGCGAAAAATGCGGCTGAACGATCTGGCGGGCGCGGTTGGCATCACTCCGCAGAATCTTTCCATTCTAAAAACCGGCAAAGCCAAAGCCATCCGGTTTTCAACTCTCGAAGCCATCTGCGAAACGCTCGATTGTCAGCCCGGCGAAATCCTGGAATATCGCGCTCCGGAAAAACCGGTCGGGAAGGGAAAATAACGTTCCGGTTTAATAATCAGGGCTTCTACATAAATTAAAATTTCAATCCGGCAACGTCCGCCATTGCTGGCGGGCGATATACGGGTCAACGCGCACAAGGAGAAAATACGCCCATCGCTGCTTGAGCCGACGCCAGAACGTTCGCGATTCGCGCCAGGCCTCGCGCGTGATCGGGATGGAATTTTTCAGGTTCGTTTCAAAAACCGCCCGCGCCTGATCGGCAATTTCCCGGTTCTCAATGCGAATCATCAGTTCATAATTAATCTGCAAACTGCGATGGTCCAGGTTCGACGAACCGATGTAAACCGCGTCGTCCAAAATGATCAGCTTGGCGTGGAGCACCTGCGGCTGATATTCAAAAATTTCAACGCCCTCATTCAGGAGCCGGCGATACAGACTGCGCCCGGCCAGTTGCGAAATCAGCACGTCGGATTTTCCCGCGAGAATCAGACGCACGCGTCCGCCGCGCCGCGCCACTTCGGATAAGTCGCGCCGCAACCGCCACGTCGGCAAAAAATACGCGACAATAATCCTGACATCACGTGCTTTGGCGAGATCGTCCTGAAGCGCGCTTTTGATCGGGTTGCGTCCCCTGCCCGGCCCGCCGAAAAGAATTTGTTCCGCCGGCCAGGCCAAAGATCGTTTCGCGCCGAACCGCCGCAGGCGCATGAAACGTTTGTGCCGGAAATCCGCGCGGGAAAACATTTCCAGAA
>DASSNZ010000007.1:0-10987 GCA_035701135.1 Verrucomicrobiia bacterium | reverse complement strand
CTTCACCGTTTCCGTTTGGTAAAATCGAATCTCGGATTTCTACCGGATTTCGGTTTTCGGTTTTCGGATTTGTTTCAGACAACATCATCTTCTCCCAATGCAATGTGAATCATGTCCCACGCGACGTGGACAAGCGTCGCGTGAACTTCCTGGATTCGGTGAATGCTGTAGGACGGCACGATGAAACTGTAATCCGCAAGTTCTACGAGCCGTCCGCCGTCCTTGCCAAGCCACGCGATGGTCATCAACTCCATTTCACGCGCGGTTTCGAGCGCGTAAATCAGATTCGGCGATTTGCCGCTCGTGCTCACCGCAAGCGCCATGTCGCCGGATTGCGCCTGCAGGCGAAGTTGATTTACGAAAACGCGCGAGTAATCAATGTCGTTGCTGATCGCTGTCATCGTGCAAATGTCCGTCATCAACGGAATCACCGGAAACGCGCGGCGTTTCTCAATAATCGGATGCGTGAACTCGACGCAAAAATGCAGCGCGTCACAAAGACTTCCTCCGTTTCCCATCACGAAAAGTCTTTTACCGGCCTGAAAACGTTTCGCCATTTCGTTGCACATCACTTCGATTTCGTCGGCGTATCTGGAAAAAAATTTTTCCTTCATCTCCATGCTTTCGCCGCATTTGCGCATGATTTTGACGCGCGCGGCTTCGGCGGATTTTTCAATCGTTGTATCGTTGATCATCGTGCTGTCTCCATTTCCGGTTGTGATTTGGTTTCCAGTTTTCCGGCTTGCAGATGCCGGCCGTACGCGTAATACGCGGCGCACGCGCCTTCGGCGGAAACCATCGTCGCGCCGAGCGGATGTTCGGGATTGCATTCCTTTCCAAACGCGGGGCAGTCGTGCGGTTTTTTTACGCCGCGCAAAACGAGTCCGCTGATGCAGTTGGCCGGTTCCTGCGTGTCAATTTCCTTCACGGAAAAAATTTTCTCCGCGTCGTGCTCGCGAAATTCCCAGCGCAATTTGTAACCACTTTTCGGAATGGAACCGACGCCGCGCCATTTGCGGTCGCACACTTCAAAAACTTTGTTGATCAGATTTTGCGCGACGCGATTGCCCTCGCGGCTGACGACGCGCGGATATTGATTTTCCACTTCCGAGCGGCCTTCTTCAAGCTGGCGCACGGTCATCAAAACGCCTTGCAGCAAATCAATCGGCTCGAAACCGGAAATAACAATCGGCACTTTGAATCGCGCGGACAGCGGTTCGTATTCGCGATAACCCATCACAGTGCAGACATGACCCGGCCCGAGAAATCCCTGCACGCGATTTTGCGGCGATTGAAGAATCGAACTGATGGACGGCGGAACGAGCACGTGCGAAACGAGAATGGAAAAATTTTTAATGCCCTGCTGTTTTGCCTGCCAGACGGACATCGCGTTCGCCGGCGCGGTTGTTTCAAAACCAATCGCGAAGAAAACAACTTTTTTGTCCGGATTCGCCCGCGCAATTTTCAGGCAATCTATCGGCGAATAAACAACGCGGACATCCGCGCCGCGCGATTTCAAAATCAGCAAATCCACTTTCGAGCCGGGCACGCGCAGCATGTCGCCGAACGAACAAAAAATCACATCCGGCCGTTCGGCGATGGCGAGCGCTTTGTCAATCATCTCAAGCGACGTGACGCAAACCGGGCAGCCCGGCCCGTGAACGAGTTCCACGCCTTCGGGCAGCAGATGATCAATTCCGTATTTCACGATGCTGTGCGTTTGCCCGCCGCACACTTCCATCAAAACCCACGGACGCGTTGTGATGCGGTGAATTTCCCTGACGATTTTTTCGGCGACCGCTTCGTTGCGATATTCATCCAAAAATTTCATGACAAGCCTCCGTTTCCCCGCGCGCCGGGGGATTCCAGATCCGGCGTTTCCAATTCTCCCAATTGCTTCAAATCCTCCAATGCTTTGTAAGTTCGCGCCGCTTCGGCTTCGTCCACTTTGCTCAATGCGAAACCGACATGCACGAGCACGTAATCGCCGATGCCGACTTCGGGCGTGTATTCGAGACAAACCTGTTTGACGATGCCGCCGAAATTGGTTTTGCCCATCCGAACGCCGGCCGCGTCCGGCTGGATTTCAATGACTTTACCGGGAATTGCCAGGCACATGAGAATCGTTTTCCTTTCTTTCCATTTTGACTTTGCCAATCGCCACTCCGTCGCACACGAGCACAGTGTCGCCGCACGCCGCGTTTTCGATCAGCGCGAGCGGAATTTTTTTAAACGCGCCGCCCACGCGGATTTTTCCAAACGGCATTTCGCCGTCGGAAAACACCTCCGTAATTTCTCCGTAAATCAGGTTCATTGTTTCACATCAGGAATGCTCGCCGCGCCCGGCCGCCATGAATTGCGCGTGCGCCAGCGCCGCCACGAGCGACACGCCGCCGATTACATTTCCGATCAGCGTCGGCAGAAAAAATATTTTCAGCGAATGCGCGAAGGAAATTTCCGAAGTCGCGACGAGATAAAACACTTCCGTTCCGCCCGCGACGATGTGCGAGAAATGCCCCAGCCCGACAAGGTAACTGAGAATAATAATCACGCCGACGCGCGCGACTTCCGCGAACGGCAGCAGCCAGACCATCATCGCGATGAGCCAGCCCGCGACGACGGCCCGCAGCAAAGTCGTGGTGAAACTGAGGTTGATCGCCTCGCGAGCGATTTCCGAAAACGCGAGTTTCGCATTGGGATCGAAAATCGAGCTGTGCGCCGCAATCCACGCAAACGCAAACGTTCCTGCCAGATTCGTCACGAGCACAATCGCCCAAAGCCGCACCACGTTTCCCAGCACGCGAAATTTTTTTTTCTTCAGCAAAACGAGAATTGGCGTGAGCGTGTTTTCCGTGAACAGTTGTTGCCGCCCGAGAATCACGATGAGAAATCCAATCGTGTATCCGAGTTTGGTGATCAGCGGCTGCCAGCGGGTGTCCGGCAAATGAATTTTCAGCAGCGCCTGCGCGACCATCGAAAATCCCATGGACAATCCCGCCGCCAATCCCGACCACGCCAGCGCGCCGCTGTCGCGCTCCAGTTCGTGTTCGCCCTCGCGATGAATCGCGTGATACACGATCTGCCCCGGCGGAGAGGTTCGCGCCTGAATCTCCTCTTCCTGTTTGTCGGGTTTGGGTTCGTCGGGCATGAACTTGCATTTTATTTCAAGGACGGTTCGATTTCGCGTTCGACCGGCAGGTCCGCCGCGAAACCGGATTGTGAAAAATTCCGAGCGGCTGTTTCATTCGCATTTGCCCGCGACGCCGCGATGATTTGTCCGAGCGCAATTCCGCCGTCGTTTGTGGGAACGCGTTGATGCCAATGCGGACAAAATCCTTCCGCGCGCAACCGTTGAACGGCGCGTTCGAGAAGATATTGATTTTGAAAACAACCTCCGCTCAACGCGATTTTCCATTCGCCAATCCGCCGCGCGATTTCAACGATCATTTCGACCAGCGTATTGTGAAACTTCGCTGAAATAATTCCAATTTCCGTTCCGAGCCGAAGATCCTCGAGCATCGCTGAAATCATCGGTTCCCAATCGAGAACGAGCGGCGCGCCGCCGGAAATTTCAAACGCATAACGATCTTCAATTCCCTGCTGAATCGCGAATTCCAATTCCATCGCCGCCTGGCCTTCGAAGCTCGACCGATGACGCAATCCAATTAAAGAGGCAGCAGCGTCGAATAATCTTCCCGCGCTCGATGTGAGCGGCGAATTCACTTTTCCCGCGAGCATTTTGCGAAGCACGGCAAGTTCGTTTGGCGAGAATTGATCGAGAGATTTCTTCGAAAACATCTCCGCGCCGGATTTGATTGCCTCCTCTCCCCCGCTCTGAGCGGGGGAGAGGGTGTCCGAAGGACGGGAGAGGGGGCGCTGAGATTTATCAAGAGGAATCAAATCCGGGCGCGCGAAAAGTTCGTCACCGAAAATTTCCCAGAACACGCCGAGCGCGGCGCGGCGCGGTTGTTTCGCGGACGCATCTCCGCCGGGCAACCGGAACGTCCGCAGATGCGCGACACGTTGAAACGACGTTTCATTGACAAGCAAAAATTCTCCGCCCCAAATCGTTTGATCTTCGCCCAATCCGGTTCCATCCCACGCAATGCCTAACACGGAACCCGACAACCTGTTTTCCGCCATGCACGAAAGAATATGCGCGTAATGGTGTTGAACTGAAAATGTCGGCGTTCCGTTTCCCGGTTCTTTCGCGAATTTTGTCGAGAGATAATCGGGATGCAAATCGCACGCGATCCTTTCCGGCGCGGCGTCGTAAAGCATCGGCAAATCTCGGGTTGTTTTCCGAAATGCGGCGAACGCCTGTTCCGTTTCCAGATCGCCGATGTGCTGGCTGATGAAAATCTGATTCCCGGCATTCAGCGCGACCGTGCTTTTCAGATGCGCGCCGACGGCCAGAATGGTTTTGAGTTTTGAATTTTGAGTTTTGAGTTTTTCTGAATCCGAAATTTCCAAATTCGAAACTTCAAACCCGAAACCCGAAACTGAAATCGGCATCGGCGCGTAACCGCGCGCGCGGCGCAAAATCATTTCGCGTCCGAGCACGACGCGCGCAATGGAATCATCCATGTGCCGGATAATAGGCCGATTATGAACCAGAAAAACATCCGCGAATCCGCGCAGGCGTTCGAAGGCGTCGCGCTCGTCCACGCAAATCGGTTCGTCGCTGACATTGCCGCTCGTCGCGACAACCGGAAAACCAAGTTCGCGCATCAACAAATGATGCAACGGAGAATACGGCAGCATGACGCCGAGATAAGGATTTTTCGGAGCGACAGACTCGGTGATTTTGAATTTCGAATTTTGAGTTTTGGGTTTTTTGTTCAGTAAAACGATGGGCGATTCGGCGGAAAGGAGCAGCGATTGTTCGAGTTCGGAAACGGTAGAGATTTCCTGAACTGAATCGAGCGATGGAAACATCAGCGCGAAAGGTTTTTCCTCGCGGCGTTTTCGTTCGCGGAGTTTTTGGACGGCTTTTTCGTTTCGCGCGTCAACGATCATCTGGAATCCGCCAATGCCTTTGAGCGCGAGAATTTTCCCTTCGCGAACGGCTTCCGCTGCGGCGAGCAAAGCGTCGTGGCGATTCGCGAGAATGGTAGGCTGAGAATTCTTTGCAGCTTGCCAGGATTCCAACTGCGGCCCGCATTTCGGACACGCGTTGGGCTGCGCGTGAAATCGGCGGTCGCGCGGATCGTGATATTCCGATTCGCATTCCGAACACATTTCGAAAATTTTCATCGAAGTGTTCGCGCGATCATAAGGAAGCGATTCGATGATCGAAAATCGCGGCCCGCAATTCGTGCAGTTCGTGAATGGATAAAGATAACGGCGATTTGCCGGATCGAAAATTTCACGCAGGCAATCCGGACACGTCGCGATGTCCGGCAGAATGAGCGCGCGTTTTTCTCCGCGAGCGTCGCTTTGAAGAATTTCAAATCCTTTGCGTCCGGCCGGTTTGTGAAACAAAATTTCCGCGTTTTGAATTTTCGCGAGCGGCGGTTTTTCAGTTTTCAAGCGGTGGAAAAAAAGATCGAGAAGATCGCGTTCGCCTTCGATTTCAATGGACACGCCCTGGCTTGAATTGGAAACCGAACCCGCCAGTTTCAGTTCCGTCGCGAGGCGATAAACGAACGGACGAAATCCAATGCCCTGAACGGCGCCGCTCACGATTATTTTTGCCCGCTCGCAATTCATTTTGCCGAGTGGCCGTTGGCCGCGTTGATCGCGCCTTCCACTTCAAAGCCCGCGAGATCGGGACACGCTTCCTCAATGGCGTGGCGGACCGCGAGTTCCAAAGTCACGGACGACGCGGGACAGCTTTTGCAAGCGCCTTCCAGACGCAGGCGCGCAAAATCATTTTCAAGGCTGATCAGTTCCACATTTCCGCCGTGGCTTTTCATGTAGGGACGAACTTTCTCCAATGCGCCGCGCAGACGGCCATCGAGGCTGACCGGATGCAAACCGTGAACGAGCAACAGCGCGCGCAAAATTTCATCCTCGGCGAATTGATCCAGAATTGTTTTTCCGGCGAAATCGTTTCGCACAATTTCCAACGCGCGACCCAGTCCCTCGCCGTAAAGCGAAAGCAGCGACTGAACGCATTCCTGCAGGAGCGCGCGCGCGGCGGGATTCGGCATTGCCTCGATTTGCCCGATCAATTCCTGAATGCGTTTTCCGCTTTCGACGCGGTCGGTTTTTTGCGTTGCGCCGTAGCGTTTCGGCATTTCGCAATCAGTGAAGCGCGGCGGTTCGGCGATGTTCAGTTCAGGCGACATATTGAATTGTTTTGATGACGCATTCGTGGCCTTGCTCGGCTTCGGTGGCGCGTCCGCAATCGGGACATTGCAATGTCGGGACCGGCGCGTCGGTCAACGAATCCATCCAATACTTCGGCGGGCCGGCGTACGAACAATGCGGACATTTCACCAGCGCGGAAACCTCTTCGATTTCCAGCGAGGAATTCTGGATTGCGGTTTCGCGCGTGACGGATTCGTAACAGAATTTCAATTGCTCGGGCTGAACGCAGGTCAACTCGCCAATCGCCAGCCGGACGCGAAGCACTTTGTTGATCTGATGCGCTTCGACGAATTGCAAAACGTCTTCCATGATCGTGGCCGCGATGGAAAGTTCATGCATGGCGTGACCGTGAGTTTTTAACCACGGATGAAGACGGATGAACACGAATAAGGACGTCGAAAGCTCGGTACAAATGGCGCGAATTAATTCGCATTGAATTCGCGGCAACTCGTGAAATTCGCGTAAAAACGTTTTTAAATCCGTGTGGATCCGTGTTCATCCGTGGTTTTTCATCGAAAGTTTTTCGGCGCGAGCAGCGCGGCGATTTCATCCAGTCCCGCGCCGGTTTTGCAACTGGCGGGAATGACGCGAATATCCGGCTTGAGCGTGTGAACGTCGCGGACGAGTTGTTCGACTTTCACGCCCATGACTTCCGCGAGATCGGTTTTGTTGATCACGACAATTTCCGCGCCGAGAAACATGTGAGGATGTTTTTTCACCATCCACGGACCTTCCGTCACGCTGACGACGACAACGCGACTGCGCGAGCCGAGCGGAAATTCCGCCGGGCAAATCAGGTTTCCAATGTTCTCAATAAAAATGAGATCCAGTTGCGCGAGATTAATTTTCCTGAGCGCTTTGCCGATAAGGTTCGCGTCGAGATGACATCCGTTTACGGTGGCGATTTGCACGACGGGAACGCCCTGGCTCGCGATCAAATCCGTGTCCTCCGCGACGGTTGCGTCGCCGTTAAAAACCGCAACGCCGAATTTTTCTTTCAATTTCCCGACGAGCTTTGTGATGAGCGTGGTTTTTCCCGAACCGATTGCGCCCATGAAATCAATGGCGGTGATGTTGTGTTCGTCCAGTGTCGCGCGATTTTCGCGGGCGATTTTGGCGTTGGCTTCGAGCAAACTGTGTTCGAGTTCGATGTCGTAGATTTCTTCAGGTTTTGCTTCGATGATTGATGTTGTCATAGTGATTCTCTGGGAGCGCACGCGCCTCGCGTGCAGTTTTCCGCGCCCTCGCGGAAAACATCATGCGTGCGAACAAATCGAAAAATGTTGATGTTCGCGAGGGCCCCGGCTGAACGCGAGGCGCGTTCAGCCACACCCGGACCGGGTGTGTTCCCCAATTTTATATTCGAGTTCATTTTTTCGCCAAACCCATCAGCGCGGTTGGCGTGTGCATCTGCTTGAGCGTTTTTCCCGGACCGAGATACATGTGAACGCCGCAGGGCAGGCACGGATCGAAACTCCGCACGGCGCGCATGATGTCTATGCCTTTGAATTTGTCCGGGCCGTTTTCCTCGAAAATCGGCGTGTTCTGCACCGCGTCTTCGTACGGTCCGGGCGTGCCGTACATGTCGCGCGGGCTGGCGTTCCACGGCGTCGGCGGATACGGATGATAATTCGCGATTTTTCCTTTTCGAATGACGAGATGATGCGAAAGCACGCCGCGCACCGCTTCGTGAAAGCCGCAGCCAATCGCTTCGTCGGGAACTTTGAACGGCGTGAACGTTTGCGTGCGTCCGGCGCGAACTTCGTTCATTGCCTGTTCGACACAATACATTCCGACGGCGGCGGCGTAGGCCTGGAAATAAGAGCGCGCGCGGTCGCGTTCGATGGCGTTGCTCCATTTCGGAATGCGCCACGTCAGTTCCATTTCCGGCTTTGTCAACGTTTTCGGCAAACGAATCCGAACCGTGCCGTCGCCGGGCGCTTTGACGTAGCCGATGTCCACAAGACCGGAAAGCGCGGTGGACCAAAGACGCGCAATCGGCCCGCCGCCGGTGTCGAGCGCAAGATGTTCGCCGGAATTTTTGTCATACCAGCGCGGTGACATGACCCACGTATAATTTCCGTTGAAATCGCGTTTCTGCGGTTTCGGAATTGTGGTCTGGTTCCATGGATGGCGTTTGTCCACCGGATTTCCGAGCGGATCGGTTTTCACGAACATTTCGTTGTTTCCATTTTCCGCCCAGTCCTCGTAAAACGATGAGCCGAGCAGAATGCGAATGCCGAGATTGATGTCCACTAGATTGTTCGTGACGAGTTTGCCGTCCACGACAACGCCGGGCGTGACGAACATGGCTTTTCCCCAGTTGTCCATGTTCCTGTATTTGTAATCGCATACTTCCGGGTCCTGCCACGAACCCCAGCAGCCCAGCAAAACTCTTCGTTGCCCGACTTTTTCGTAACCGGGCAGGGCATCATAAAAGAAATCGAAAAGATCATCGTGCAGCGGCACAACTTTCTTCATGAATTCGATATATTTTGTCAGCCGGACAAGGTAATCGGTGAAGGTCTGGATCGAAGGCACGGTGCCGACGCCTCCGGGATAAACGGTGGAAGGATGCACGTGGCGGCCTTCCATCAGGCAAAACATTTCGCGCGTGAGGCGGCTCATGACGAGCGTTTCACGATAGAATTCGCCTTCGAACGGATTCAGCGAGCGCATGATGTCGCCAATGGTCCGATAGCCATGGTCTTTGGCGTGCGGCGCTTCGGTGCGTTGCGCTTTTTCCCAAACGCCGGGATTGGTTTCCTTCACCATCATTTCGCAGAAATCCACGCCGACGAGATTGTCCTGGAAAATGCAGTGATCGAACATGTATTCGGCCGCTTCGCCGAGGTTGAGAATCCATTCGCCCAACGGCGGATTTTTAATTCCATACGCCATGTTCTGCGCGTAAACGGAACAAGTCGCATGGTTGTCCCCGCAAATCCCGCAAATCCGGCTTGTAATAAAATGGGCGTCGCGCGGGTCTTTGTTCTGCATGAAAATGCTGTAGCCGCGAAAAATCGAAGACGTGCTGTAGCATTCGGCAATCTGTTTTTTTGCGAAATCAATTTTCGTGTAAATGCCGAGGCTGCCCACGATTCGCGTGATCGGATCCCAGGACATTTCGACAAGATTGTCCCTGGTTTCCGGTTTTGTTCCTCTCGGTGCGGTAAGTGTTTCCATAAATCAATTCCTTTTCAGTTTTGGATTTCCGCAATTGTTACTCGGCCCGAGATTTGATGGCCTCGGTCGTTGCCCTCACATAGCCGCCGCTGCCGTGCGAGCCGTTTCCGCTTCCATTTCCGTGGCCGTAATGTTTTGGGCGATAGCCGGTCGTGAGAACCGGTTGGGCGTGCCGCCATTTCGGTTCCTTGTTGATCGTCTTGTTCGTAATGGCGCGCAAAGAACGAATGAGCCGGCCGTAGCCCGAAATCATCGTGCTGGAAAAAGTTCCGCCGGGCGCTTCATCCATGAACGGCATGAATTTGTCCGGAAATCCCGGCATCGTGCAGGCAATGCAAATGCCGCCGACGTTTGGGCAGCCGCCGATGCCGTCCATCCAGCCGCGCTTCGTTACATTGCAATTCACGACCGGTCCCCAGCATCCGATTTTCACGAGGCATTTTGGCGAACCATATTCATGCGCGAAATCCGCCTGCTCATAATACGAACCGCGATCGCATCCTTCGTGAACGGTTTTGCCGAAAAGCCATGTCGGGCGCAATTGATCGTCCAGCGGAATCATCGGCGCCATTCCGGCGAGTTGATAAAGCAGATAAAGCAGCGTCTCCATCATGTTGTCCGGCTGTACGGGACAGCCGGGAACATTCACGACCGGCAAACCGCCTTTCGACCGCCAGCCCCGGCCGAGATAATCCGTCAGGCCCATCGCGCCCGTGGGGTTTCCCTGCATCGCGTGAATGCCGCCATACGCGGCGCACGTTCCCGCCGCGACCACCGCCAACGCTTTCGGCGCGAGCCGGTCAATCCAGGTGTTGAGTGTGATGGGTTGATCCGTCACCGGATCGGTTCCGATGGCCGCCCAATAACCTTCTTCTTTGATGTCTTCGTTGGGAATCGAGCCTTCGACCACGAGCACGAACGGATCAAGTTTTCCTTCGGCGGCCTCGAACCAGGGTTTCATGTAATCCGCGCCGTTTGCCGGCGCGAGAACGCGATTATGCAAATGGACTTTCGGCAACCCGGGAATCGCGCCCATGACGAGATCTTCAATGCTCGGCTGCGTCGCCGCAGTGATGGAAACCGTGTCGCCATCACAACTCAACCCGTCGGGCGTCCAGAGAATGTGAATTTCCTTGACCATCGGCGAATGGTTCGCCGCCACTTCCGGAGTTTTCATCGCTCATTTCCCTTTCATTACATTCTCATGAGATGGATTTCGCGGCGCATGGACGGAAGTTCGCGCACAACCATTACGGCGAAACCGACGGCAAGCAATCCACCGACCGCCAGCCACGCGCTCGCGAGCGGATTTCGGCATCCGACGTTTCTTGAAGTCTGTTTCAATTTTTTCAATTTCATAACCCATCTCCTTTCAGGCCGGCAGCAGACCGGCGATTGTTTTTGTTTCCTCACCCGATAGATCACCCATCAGCGAATCAATCATCTCGACGGCCTTCGGAACGGCGGCCTGGACCGCATCGCTCAG
>DASSNZ010000006.1:0-4613 GCA_035701135.1 Verrucomicrobiia bacterium | reverse complement strand
GTCCGAAAATCCGGCGCAACCGTCACGCTCAAACAGGAAAACCCGATTCCGAACAGGAAACTCAGAAAAAAAATCAGCGAAACGGCGCGTCTTTCCAGTGCGCGCGCGGGCATGAAGGCGAGTTCTTTTAAATATCGGCCGCGCATGATTCGAGAGCGTGGCACAGTTTTGACGGAAAGCCAATTCCGCGCGGAACGAAAATCCGGGTTCCGCAAAGCGCGGTTCGACTGCCGAAAAATCCTTTGATTTTTCCACGCCGAAAACCTGGATTTCGAGTGAATGGAATCCACTCAAATCAGAGCGGGCCTGACGCATTTGGTTCCATTTTTCGAGTTATTTTTTATTCCCCGCTTTAGGATCGTTTTCGTCCTGCCATTTTTTCAACAGCGGAGTTTTCGCGTCAAGTCCCCGCATCAGTTCCTTCTCATCCTCCAGAGAACGGATGACTTTCGGGTGAAGAAAAACCATCAATTCCACATCGTGAGTTGTTTTGTCCCGTTTTTTAAACGCCCAGCCCAGTCCCGGTATATCGCCGAGAATCGGAACTTTGCGAAGAATATCGGAAACCTCTTTTTGGTGGATGCCGCCGAGCACCAGTGTCTGTCCATTTCTGGCCATGAGTTCCGTCCGGAAATTTCGTGTGTTAAATACAGCGCCGCCCAAAACAGTTTGTCCTGGGACAACGGTCGAAGATTCCGTATGAATCTGCAATTGCACATCTCCCGAACTATTGATGTGTGGGGTGACTTCGAGAACGACGCCGACTTCTTTGTATGTGATGCTCGTATTGACGGCTCCAGCCGTTCCGGAGAATGTGTTTTGCTCTGGCACGGGCACCAATTGGCCGACGAACAATTTTCCCATTTCGTTGTCGTTGATTGTGATTTGCGGTTCGCCTAGAACCGTGGCATCGGTTGTTTTGCGGAGAAATTGAACAAGGAAATCCATGCTGATCGTGCTGTCAACAACTCCGCCTCGCAACGCACTAATAACCTGTGAAACCGTCCCACTCGACAGCGGAGGCGTATTGACTTTCGTGTTTCCGCCGAAACCTTTTTGATATTCGCTGTTCACATGCGCGAGAAGCGAATCGTCGTAATCATCCGCCGTGAAAACCTGGCTTCCATCCGGCGACCAGCGCACGCCGAGTTTGTCCAGAAAATCGCTGGAGACTTCGAGAATTCTGGCTTCGATGGAAACCTGGTCTGACGGCGTGTCCATTTGATCCAGAAGTTTTAGAATTTGCGGAAAGTAATGCACGTTGGCGGAAATGAGCAGCGCGTTCGCGCGTTCATCGGCCACGACGCGAACGCGTCCAACCAGGTCGCTGACAACGGTGGCGGTGGACCGTCCGTCGCTGGAGCGTGTGTCCGGTTGTCCGCCGAGCCAGGGATAATAACCTTCCTCTTTGGCTTTTTCCTCCAGGTCAAATCCGTTCTGGGATGAGCTGGTTTGTTGTTGGTCCTGCCGGTTGTTCGCGTTGTTCGGCTGGTTTTGCGGCGTCTGCGTGCGCAAGGGCGGCGAGCCGTTTTTCGCGAATAAAATGTTCAGGTCATTCGCGACCGTAGAGGCTTTGCCGTATTTCAATCCAATGTGCAGCGTGCTGTCGCCTGCTTCCGACGGCGCGTCCAATTGCTCCAAAACGCGCTCCACCACCGCGAGATTTTCCTTTGAATTCGAGGTGACGATAATCGTGTTGGAATACGGCTCGCTCGTGATGCGAACTTTTCCATAAAGCCGGCCCACATCCTGCGTCTGCTCGCTCGAACCGTCGCCGAAAATGTAATCGTAATAACTTCGTTGCTGCGTTTTTTTCAGAAACAGCTCATTGAGCACGTCCTCGATGTCCACCGCGCTCGCATATTTCAAACGATAAATTTTCGGCGCGAGACTGCCGTCGTTGACGGGTTGGTCCAACTCCTTGATCATTTTTTCGATTGCATCCATCTGCGTTGGCGCGGCCTGCACGATCACTGCGTTGCGGCGATGGTCCGCCACGATATTCATTTTGGTTCTATCCTTCGGAGCGGCGGACGAACTGAAATAAATAATGCGCGGATAAGAGGATGAATTCTGGTCCTCGTTCAAATCCTGCAACTGCTTGGCGACATCCTGGGCGTCGGCGTTTTTCAGCAAAAAAGTTCGCATGATTTTTTCCTGCGCCTCCTCGGTGTCCAATCCGCTCACGTATTGCTGAATTGCGCGAAAATTCGCTTCGCTGGAAAGAATCAGCAGGGAATTCGACAGTTCATCCGCGGCAATTTCCACCGTGTCCTTCGGCGATTTGCTGTTGCGTTTCTGATAAAGCGGGCCGATTTCCTTCATTAAATCCGTCGCGGAAACGTTTTTCAGCGGCAACACGCGGACCGAAATGTCCGGCGGATTTTCCGTGTCGAGCGCCTCGATGAGATCGCCGGCGACGCGGATGTTGTCGTTGTAATCCGAAATGATGATCTGGTTCGCGCGCTCGTCCACCTCCACGGTCGCTTTGTCGGAAAGCGCCGGGCGAATCCGGTCTTTCAGATCCGCCGCCTGGATGTGTTTCAACGAGAAAACTTTTACGAGCCGCTGCCGGCCTTCGGGAATATCCTTTCGCGACGAGTCCACCAGTTCGGGACTCATGTTAGGCTCCTGGCCTTGTGGAACGATGAGAATGGAGCTGTTGAATTCAATCGCGGTGTAGCCTTCCAGTCCAAGCGCGCGATACACAAGATTGATCGCTTCGCGTTTTGGAACTTTTTTGGAACTCGTGATCGTCAATTGACAATGCACCTGCGGATGTTTGATGACGCTTTTGCCGGTCGTTTCGGAAAGCCATTTCACGACGAGATCAATATTCGCATTCTGAAAACTCAATTGAACTTCGTCGTTCGTCCCGCCGTTGTCCTGGTTCGTAATGGCATCCGGCCCGAGTGGTTCGGACGGAATCCACGCGCCCGAATCTTTTCCCGACGAACCCGGTTTTGACGAGGAGGGCAAGCTCACGCCCGGCGGCAATCCGCCCGGCGGCGGACTGATAATGCGCGCGCCGGAGGGAAAAGATTGAGCCGACGCGACGCCGGCGAACGCAAACCACAGCATCGCGAAAAAGCTGATCAAACAGATTGCCAGCGGAAATTTAACGGAATTATTTTTGAGTGGTGTCATTGGTGTTCCCTTCTTTCGTTAATAAACTTTCACCGCCAAATCCGGAAAAAATCGTCAGTTCTTTTTTCTCGCCGTTTTCCTCGACCAACACACGGTTGATTCCGATGCGAAGCAGTTTTATCGAGCCGAGCGAATCGCCTTCCTTCACCAGATCCGTCTGGCCGCTCGGCGCGCGGAGAAAAGCGAAATTTCCGGCGATGCCGAGCAACGCCATTGGCATCGGATGAATCACCGGTCCGAGAATTTCGCTGTCAACAATCCGATCCACGCGCGCTTTAACATCCATCGGCAAATCCGGCAACTTCCCCGGCATTCCCGGCATTCCATGCATTGCCATCATCGGCGGCGGCGAATGTGAATTTGCGGAAGCCAATATTGCGGGCGGGTGCGGCAGTTTGTTGGTTTCCAAATGCGCGCCCGAATTTTTTTCCAACGTTGCCGCGATAATATTTGTTGATTGGACTTGAGATTCAGTTGCACCGCCGATGTTCGTTTCAATCGTCAGCACCGCAGGTCGTGCGAGATTGGTTTTCGTTTCCGCCGACGCGAGCAACGCCGGAGAATTTATTTTCGGCGATTCCGCGACAGGCGTATTGGTGTTGGATTTCGCGGACGAAACGGAAACCTGCGAATTCGTTTTCGTCGCAGAAACCAGCGCAACCGAATTCGTTTCGCGCCCGGCAACCGCGTGATTTGGCGCGTTGGTTTCCGGTTTGTGAGTTTTTGCCAGCGTTGCGACGGGACCGTTTTTCTTTTCCACGTGAGCGGTGGAATTTGTTGAAAGCGATGGAATTTCCGGAATGGTCACGCGCGACAGCGAACGGGTTCGCACGAGGGCCCGCGAGATTTGAAAAACCACCAGCGCCGCCAACGCAATGCAGGCGAATTTTATGATTTGTTCCGCTCGATCACGCATTGGGTTTCTCCTCGGTTTTCCATTGGTCAAAATCCAAAATCACCACCGTGACGTTCATTTTCACCTGACCGGGGCCGTGTGTGTCCGGCGTGATCTGGACCGAATCCAGAACCATCGGATAACCCAGCGTCTCCATGCGCTTGAGCAGTCCCATTACCGACGCGACCTGGCCGGTTCCTTCAAATTGCACCGACGCGAGTTCCTTGCCGGACGCGCGCGACGGCGATTCGCGCACCGGCCCGACGCGAACGCCGCTGGACGCCGCCGCTTTTTGAATCGCCGCGCTGGCTTCGCCCACGACAGTCGCTTTGGACAATTTTGCCGGATCCAACTGAAATTCCTCCATCAGTTTTTTTGCCGTCAGCGCGCGCGTTTCATACGGCGCGACGCGCAATTGCAAATCGCGCGCGTTTCGGGCCAATTGCGTGTAGGCCGCGCGCTGTTTTTGCAGCGGTTTCCAGACGAAAAACAGCGCGAGGTAAATCGCAATTCCGATTCCCGCAATGCGAATCGTTCGTATCTCGCGAGTGGTTAAAGTGCGCATGATTTA
>DASSNZ010000005.1:0-10700 GCA_035701135.1 Verrucomicrobiia bacterium | reverse complement strand
ACTCGGACTTGCGTTTATGATTTTTCTGTGCGCGCTGATTGTCTTGTTTTTCCTGCTGATGTTTATTGTCAGCGCCTACAACCGGCTCGTTTCGCTGCGCAACCGTTACAAAAACGCGTTCGCGCAGATTGATGTCCAACTCAAGCGCCGTTACGATCTGATTCCCAATCTCGTCGAGACCGCGAAAGGCTACATCAAGCACGAGCGCGAAACACTGGAGGAAGTGACCAAGGCGCGCAATATCGCTTACGCGGCATCGCAAACCGCCGCGAGCAATCCGGGCGATTCCAGCGCGGTGAAAAATCTGGCATCCGCGGAAACGGGACTGACCGGCGCATTGAGCCGGCTGATGATGGTTTCGGAAGCGTATCCTGACTTGAAGGCAAATCAGAACATGATGCAACTGACCGAGGAATTGACTTCAACGGAAAATAAAATTTCCTTCGCGCGCCAGGCGTACAATGATTCCGTGATGGCTTACAACACGCAGCGCGAGGTGTTTCCGTCGAACATTATCGCGAGCACGTTTCACTTCAGCGCGGCGGAATTGTTCGTGATTGACAAGCCGGAAGAGAAGCAGGCGCCGAAGGTGCAGTTTTGAGACGCAGTTTCAATTCAAAGCAATTCTTTGAATTCGTCAACTGTCAACCCGCATCGCGCACAATGGCAGACATGGTGTAAGGGTCAACGGGATTGTTGCGCGGGACGACAATTCGCAGTTTTCCTTTTGACATGAAAATGTGTTTGCTCTGGCGATCAATTTGGAAACCGGCCTTTTGCAAGGCTTTGACGGCGCGCAGGTGGTTGAGGCCGGGAAGCTTTGGCATCTTAAGCAGCGGTTACTTCCATCTCTCGCAATTCCCAACGGAGTTCCGGCGCGCCATACAGCTCCAGATATTCCTTGATCGCATCGCGAATGTTTTCCATTGCTTCGTTGACATTTTCTCCTTGCGAATGGCAACCGGGGAGCTCGGGGCAACTGACCGACACGCCTTCGGAATGCTCCAAAAGAGCGACGTGAAATTTACGTTTCATGCCGGGAAGTTAACTCCGCAAAATATGTGCTTCAACGCAGCAGGAACGCTTTGATCATGGATTTCTTCGACCGACAGGAAAAAGCGCGGCACAACACACGGTTGCTGGTGATTTATTTTATCGCAGGCGTGGCACTGTTGATCGCCGCGATTTACATTGCCGCCATTCTGGTTTTCACCGGAGTCGGCGCGCGGCACAGCGCGTACGAGACTTCGATTCATTTCGCGGTATGGAATCCGAAATTATTTTTTGGCGTCGCGGTTGCAACGCTTGCGGTGATCATTATTGGAAGCGGTTTCAAAACGATGGAGCTTTCCCAGGGTGGAAGCGTCGTGGCCACGATGCTTGATGGCCGGCTCATCAATCCGAACACGACGGATCTCGACGAACGCAAACTGGTAAATGTCGTCGAGGAAATGGCGCTCGCCTCGGGTGTTCCCGTGCCGCAAATCTACGTGATGGATCACGAGCCGGGAATCAACGCGTTCGCCGCCGGACATTCCACGAGCGACGCCGTTGTTGCCGTGACGCATGGCTGCATGAAACTGCTCACGCGCGACGAGCTTCAAGGCGTTATCGGCCACGAATTCAGCCATATTCTGAACGGCGACATGCGGCTCAATATCCGCCTGATGGGAATTATTTTTGGAATTATTTGCATCGCCGTGATCGGCCGTGTTTTGCTTTACACAGGCGGCGGGCGGAACAGCCGCAACCGGAACGCGCTGCCATTGTTTGGATTGCTTCTGATCGCGCTCGGCGGAATCGGCGTTTTCTTTGGAAGATTGATTCAGGCGGCGGTCAGTCGCCAGCGCGAATTTCTTGCCGACGCGTCGTCCGTGCAATTCACGCGAAATCCGGCGGGACTCGCCGGCGCGCTGAAAAAAATCGGCGGCCTGAGCTACGGCTCAAAACTGGAAAACGCCCACGCCGGAGAAGCATCCCACATGTATTTTGGAAATGGCGTCGGCGAATCGCCGGTCGGTTTGCTGGCCACGCATCCGCCGCTCGCGGAACGGATTCGGGCGATAGATCCGAATTTCGATGGGAAATTTCCAAAGGTTTCGGTCGCGGAAGAAGAAGACCTGGTCCACGAACTTTCAAAACAATCGCAACGCCCGACGCCGCCTTTTCCGTTTCCATTTCCCGGAATGCCGCAATCGCGTTCCGGGCTGGCCGGAATGGCGCCGCCGATCATTGCTGCGGAAGCTGTCATGCCGAATCTCGGCGCGCCTGATATGGCGCATTTGCGATACGCCATCCAAATGCGCGACGCATTTCCGCCGGCGGCGCAAAATGCCGCCCGCGATTCGCTCGGAGCATCGGCGTTGATTTACGCGCTGCTCACGAGTTCCGAACCGGAAATGCGGAGCAAGCAGCTTGGAATTATTTCGCAAACGGTTTCCACCGCCGCGCGCGCCGAAACGGAACGGCTTTTGCCGGAAATTGCGCCGCTGGCCGCGCAGGCGAAACTGCCGCTCGTGGATCTCGCGCTGCCGTCCTTGCGCCAGCTTTCCGCGTCGCAGTACAAACAGTTCAAAACCGCAATTCAACAACTCATCGAGAGTGACCAGGAAATCGATCTGTTCGAATATGTGTTGCAGAAAATCACGTTGCGTCACCTCGAACCGCAATTCGGCGCCGCGCGAAAAATGGTGATTCAATATTACGCGATGCGTCCGCTGATCGGAGATTGCGCCGTGTTGCTTTCCGCGTTGGCGAATGTTGGAAGCGACGATCCCGCGAAAGCGCAAGCCGCTTTTCGACAGGGCGCGGGACCGCTCGGCTATTCGGCGCGGGCGGAAATTCCATTCGTTCCGGATGAACAATGCGATCTTGCGCAGGTGGACGCGGCGTTGAACCGGATTTCTCAAGCCGCGCCGCAAATTAAAAAGAACGTGATCAATGCCTGCGCGCAAGTGGTCGCCGCCGACGGCGTCATTCAGGAAACGGAAGCCGAATTGCTTCGCGCGGTTGCGGACACGCTGGATTGTCCAATGCCGCCGTTTCTTCAGGCAACAGCGGCAAATCAAACATCGTGATTTTGATGCGAGAAACGCACGTGTTTGATATGCCATTTTTGGCGTCCGGCCGAAAACATCTTCGCAAAAAGAAATAGCCGAATCCGCGACTGCAATTCTCTTTTTGTGCAGGAATCCGGCTCAGATTCAAGTGCATCCGGCAGTCTTCTGTTCACAGCGTTTCAGAAGGCTGCAATGGATTTTCTCAAGCGCGTTTTGATTTGCGACATTTCGACGCGCACTGAAAAACGCGCTCCAACTCTTTCAACTAGAACAAATGTTTCTTGGACGCACGGATTTCATTGATTCATCATCGGAGAAAAGTTTAATCCTGTTCAGTGATTCCGAATGAGCGGCATTAATTGAATTTGCGAAATCGCAATTTCTTTTGCCGATAAATTCAAGTCGTGAAAACAGAAAACAGAATCAATCCTTTTCGCCTGGAAATGCGCGGCGTGCGCCGCAGCTTTGGCGCGACCAAAGCCTTGCGCGGCGTGGACCTGACCGTCGCTCCCGGCGAAGTGATGGCGCTGGTCGGCGAAAATGGCGCGGGCAAAAGCACGCTGATGAAAATTCTTTCCGGCGCGATTCCGCCCGATGAAGGAAAAATGCTTCTCGACGGCGCGGATTATTCTCCCGGCAATCCGATCCGCGCGCGGCGCAGCGGCGTGGCGATGATTTACCAGGAACTCGCGCTCGCGCCGCATTTGTCGGTGATGGAAAATATTCTGCTTGGGATCGAGCCGACGCGCGGGCCTCTGATGAATTGGCGCGAAATGCGACGGCGCGCATCGGCGGCGTTGCGCGAAGTCGGATTGCAGGAAATTTCTCCGGGCGCCCAGGCGTTGCGGTTGTCCATCGCGCAGCAGCAGCTTGTTGAAATCGCCCGCGCGGTGGCGCTGGATTGCCGCGTTCTGGTGCTGGATGAACCGACCAGTTCGCTCACGACGAAGGACATTCAGAAATTGTTCGCGCTGATTCGCCGGTTGAAATCGAAAAATATTTCCATCGTTTACATCTCGCACTTTCTCGAAGAGGTGAAGGAAATTTCCGATCGCTTCACGGTTTTGCGCGACGGCGAAACGGTCGGAACCGGCGTGACGCGCGAGATGTCGCCCGAGGAAATTATCGCGATGATGGTGGGCCGCTCGGTGGATGATTTGTATCCGCGCTCAAAACGCACGCCGGGCGAAGTGATTCTCGACGTGGAAAATTTATGCGGAATTCGCAAGCCGCAATCCGCGTCGCTGCAACTGCGGCGCGGCGAAGTGTTAGGCATTTCCGGTTTGATCGGCGCGGGACGGACGGAACTGATGCGCGCGATTTTCGGATTGGATCGCGTGGCGAACGGCGCGATTCGCGTCGGCAGTTTCAGCGGCGCGGCGGCTCCGGCAAAACGCTGGTCGCAACGCGTTGGAATGGTCAGTGAAGATCGCAAAACCGAAGGACTGGCGCTGGGTTTGAGCATTGCGGAAAATGTGACGCTGCCGCGCTTGCAGGGACTCGGGCCGTGGCGTTTTGTGCTGCCGTCGCGGCAACACGCGGCGTGCGAACCGTGGATTGCCAAAATCCCGATCAAATGCCGGGACGCTGGCCAGGCCGTGAACGGACTTTCCGGCGGCAACCAGCAAAAGGTCGCGCTGGCGCGTTTGTTGCACGCGGACGTGGATGTGTTGTTGCTGGACGAACCAACGCGCGGCATTGATGTCGGTTCCAAGGCGCAGATTTATCAGTTGATTGATCAACTGGCCGCGCGCGGCAAAGCCGTGTTGATGATCAGCAGTTACATTCCCGAACTGCTCGGCGTGTGCGACCGCATCGCCGTGATGTCGCGCGGACGGCTGAGCGAAATCCGCCCGCGCGAAGACTGGGACGAACGGCAACTCATGGCTGCCGCCATTGGACAGGAAATTTCATGATTGAAACCATTGAAAAGACAAAGACGGAACCCGCCGTTGTCGTTTCCTCGCGAGGGGCGAAATGGCGAAATATTCTCGGGCGGTTCATCGCGCTCATCGTCGTGTTCGCATTTTTCGCGATCATGGTGAAGAACGGAAAGTTCTACACGCTGCGGAATCTGGAAAATATTTTGCGCCAATCCTGCGTGTACGCCACGGCGGGACTGGGAATGACGATGGTGATCATCGCCGCGGGCATTGATCTTTCGGCGGGTTCGCTTATTGCGTTGTCGGTGGTTGCGGTGGCGTGGGTTTTAAATTTGAACGTCGCCGGGCCGGACGGCGCGACGCAATCCATCATTCTGGCGCATCCGGCGATGGCGCCCATTCTGGCGGTGCTGGCGGGAATTGCGGCGGCGACTTTCGCGGGACTGGCCAATGGCGTGATGGTCGTCGGATTGAGAATTGTGCCGTTTATCGTCACGTTAGGCTCGATGGGAATGATTCGCGGGCTGGCCAAGGGAATCGCCCGCGAGCGCGATATTTATCCGCCGGAAGACACATGGATCAGTTCCATCATGGACCCGACGCTCTCGAACAAAGCGCATCACTGGCAGATTCTTCCAACGGGCGTCTGGATTCTGATCGCGGGCGTGATTTTGTCGTCGTTATTTTTGCGCTACACGCGAATTGGGCGGCACATTTTCGCGATTGGTTCGAACGAGGAAACGGCGCGGCTTTGCGGCGTGCCGGTGGGACGGACGAAATTGTTTGTGTACATGGCGTCGGGATTTTTCTGCGGGGTGGCGGGGTTGATGCAATTTTCCTACATCGGCGGAATCGGCCAGCCGACGACGGCTGTGATGTATGAATTGTTTGTGATCGCGGCGGTCATTATCGGCGGGGCGAGTTTCAACGGCGGCGAAGGTTCGATTCTCGGCACGCTCATCGGCGCGCTGACCATCACGATTCTCTACATGGGCGGACAACAAATGGGCTGGCCCAAATGGGTGCAGGAAATGGTCATCGGCGCCATCATCATCGTCGCCGTCGCAATGGACCGCTGGCGCCATCGCAAGGCGGTTTGATCCGCCTGCAATTTAAATTCCGAACGGGCGCAACGATGTTCACCAGTAATGATGAACGAGCGGGCGAATGCGGGTATCGTAAAGCGCGCGGATTTTTTTCATCGTCTCGTCAGGCAACGGCGCGAGGTCCGCGGCGGCAACGTTTTCCTCGACTTGCGCCGGACGTTTCGCGCCGGGAATTGCGCAGGTCACGGCCGGAAACATCAGAATCCAGCGCAGCGCCAGTTGCGCCATTGTGGCGCCCGACGGAACGAGCGCGCGCAATTCCTCGACTGCCTGCAATCCGGTTTCGTAATCCACGCCGGAAAACGTTTCACCCCGGTCGAACGCTTCGCCATGGCGATTGAACGCGCGATGATCGTCCGCGGAAAATGCGCTTGAACGCGCGAGTTTTCCGGCCAGCATTCCGGACGACAGCGGCACGCGGGCGAGAATTCCAATCCGCTTTTTTTCCGCTTCGCCAAAAAACAAATCCGCCGGGCGTTCGCGAAAAATATTAAAAATAATCTGCACGGTTTTCACGCCGGGAAACTCGATCGCTTTCAACGCCTCTTCGACTTTTTCCACGCTCACGCCGTAGTGCCGCAGCTTTCCGGCTTTCACCAGATCATCCAGCACGGCGAACGTTTCCGGCATGTAATAAACCTGAAACGGCGGACAATGCAGTTGCAGCAGGTCAATGGAGTCGGTGTTCAGATTTTTCAAACTGCGCTCGACGAACGCGGTGAGATTTTCGCGGTTGTAACCTTGCGCGATATGCGGATCGAGACGCCGGCCCGCCTTGGACGCAATGTAAAACGTTTCGCGGCGTTCTTTCCGAAGTTGCGCCAGCAGCCGTTCGCTGCGTCCGTCGCCATACACATCCGCCGTGTCGAAAAAATTCACGCCAAGATCCAGCGCGCGATGCAATGCGGCGAGCGATTCCTTGTCGTCCACCGCGCCCCACGCGCCGCCGCCGACGGCCCACGCGCCGAAACTGATTGTTGAAACTTTCCATCCGGTTTTTCCCAGTTCGCGATATTGCATAAATTTCTTTTTCCAATTTTTCGGTAAAACGTTTATAGACGAAAAATCCCAGGTTCCAAGTTCCAAATCCGGATTCCGCGTTTCAGGATGCGTGAAATTCTTTCCGCAAAAATCAATCAATTGATGGATGCCCGCGCGCTTGTGAATGTAACCGCGATGCTATCAAATAATGTGCGTCCTATGAATCGCTTTTGTGCGGCGCTGCTTGTCGCGTGTTTGAGTTTTTTTCTGTCGGCCAAATCGTCCGTTGCGGCGGAGCAGCCGATTGACCGTCACGCGCTGGTCACACGCCACAATCCGGTTCTGCATCAGTTCGACGCCAAAAATCCATTTTCCGTCGGCAACGGGCAATTTGCTTTTACGGCCGACGTGACCGGATTGCAAACGTTCGCGGATGATTTCACGAACACGACTCCGCTCGGCACGCTTTCGCAATGGGGCTGGCACACGTTTCCGAATCCGAACCATTGGAGCATTGACACGTTTCATTTCAAGGAATTCAACGTGTTCGGACGAAAGGTTGGTTACGCCGATGTTCCGGGAAATCACCAGACGCCCGAGGTCAAATGGCTCCGCGCCAATCCGCACCGGCTGCATCTCGGAAAAATCGCTTTCGTCCTCACGAAATCCGACGGCGCTCCCGCGCAAACCAACGATCTGAGCGACATCGAACAAACGCTCGATTTGTGGGACGGAATTTTGCGCAGCCATTTTAAGTTCGACGGGCGAACGGTCGAAGTCGAAACGATTTGTCATCCGGATCGCGATGAATTGGCCGTGCGCGTGGTTTCTTCGTTGCTCAAGGACGGACGCCTGAAACTCGAAATTCGTTTTCCGTACGGAACTGGCTCGACCGTCACCGCGGATTGGAGCAAGCCCGAGGCGCACGAAACGATTCTGCGTCAGCCGCGTGAAAATGCCGCCGAATTCACGCGCAAACTCGATGACGATTCGTATTACGTTTCAGCGAAATGGACGGACGGCGCAAAACTTTCACAAGTCGCAAGGCATCGTTTTTTTATCACGTCCTCGCCTGAAAAGGATTCGATGGAATTCGTCGCGGCGTTTTCGCCAAAGCCATTGACGGAATCTTTGCCGTCTTTCGCCGAAACCAAAGCGGCCGCGATTTCGCACTGGAACCATTTCTGGAGCACCGGCGGCGCGATTGATTTGTCCGGCAGCAAAGATCCGCGCTGGCACGAACTGGAGCGGCGCATTGTGTTGTCGGAATATCTCACGGCGATTCAATGTTCCGGCGAATATCCGCCGCAGGAAACCGGGCTGACTTACAATACCTGGGAAGGAAAATTTCATCTGGAAATGCACTGGTGGCACGCCGCGCATTTCGCGTTGTGGGATCGGCTGCCGATGCTCGAAAAAAGTCTCGGTTACTATCACGACATTCTGCCGCGCGCGGAAGGAACCGCCAAACGCCAGGGTTATGCCGGCGCGCGCTGGCCGAAAATGACCAGCCCGAGCGGCGCGGAATCGCCTTCGCCCGTCGGCCCGTTTCTCATCTGGCAGGAACCGCATCCGATTTTTTACGCGGAACTTTGCTATCGCGCGCATCCCGATCGCGCGACGCTTGAGAAGTTCAAGGACGTTGTCATGCAAACCGCCGAATTCATGGCGTCGTATCCGGAATGGCAAACCAACGAACATCGTTACGTGCTCGGCCCCGTTCTGCAATGCGCGCAGGAAATTTTTCCAAAAAATCACACGCTGAATCCGACGTTCGAATTGACGTATTGGCGCTGGGGTTTGGAAACCGCGCAGAAATGGCGCGAACGGCTCGGATTGCCGCGCGAGGCGAAATGGGACTACGTTTTGAAAAATCTCGCGAAACTGCCGACGGAAAAAAATAAATATCTTTTCGCCGAAAGCGCGACGGGCACTTACACCGATGGAAAATGGACCGATGATCATCCGTCCGTGACAGCCGCGTTTGGCATGTTGCCGGGACCGGGCGTGGATCGCGCGACAATGCGCCGAACGCTGGATTGGATTTGGGACAACTGGAACTGGCCGGACACCTGGGGCTGGGATTACGGAATGCTCGCGATGTGCGCCGCGCGATTGGGCGAACCGGAACGCGCTGTTGACGCGCTGCTTCTCGATACGCCGAAAAATCATTACGGCATCAACGGTCACAATTACCAACGGCCCGGCCTGACGATTTATTTGCCCGGCAATGGTTCGTTGCTTTACGCGACCGCAATGATGGCCGGAGGATGGGACGGCGCGCCAAAGAAACACGCGCCCGGATTTCCGGATAACGGTCAATGGACCGTGCGCTGCGAAAATCTGCAACGCGCGCCATAAACAACTCGCCATGGCGTCCCGTCAGAACGCCGGGAAAATATCAGATGCAACGCGCATTTTGCCGACGGAACTGTTTAGTCCTGTCGGCAGGATGCCGACAGCACGTTTTTGCGTTTCGGAAATTCTGGTCCCGCGCTGCACACGCTAGCCAATATTGGCGATTGGAAATCCCCGCCGCGTCTGTAGTTTCCGCGTTGATGCTCACGAAATTTCGAATCGCGATTTTTCTTTTCATCGCGACGTTCGCGATGGTTTGCAATCGCAGCAGCGCGGCGGATTCCGTTTCGCTTGCGGGCAACTGGCGTTTTGCTTTGGATGCCTCCGATTCCGGCATTCGCGACAAATGGTTTGATCGCGATCTCACGGACAAAATTGCTTTGCCGGGAATTCTTCAGGCGCAGGGATACGGCAAGGAAATCAGTGTCGAAACGCCGTGGGTTCTGTCGCTCTACGATCCTCTCTGGTTTTTGCGCGCGGATTACTCCGCCTACACGAATGCCGGAAATGTGAAGGTTCCATTTCTGTCCCAGCCGCCGCGGCATTATCTCGGCGCGGCGTGGTATCAACGGGACATTGAAATTCCGCCGGACTGGAAAGGCCGTCGCGTCGTTTTGTTTCTGGAACGTCCGCACTGGGAAAGCCGAGTGTGGCTCGACGACACTTTGATCGGCACGAACAATTCCCTTTGCGCGCCGCATGAATACGAACTTGGCGTCGGTATCGCGCCAGGAAAACATCGGCTCACCGTCCGCGTGGACAATCGAATGATTATGGCGTATCGCCCGGACGCGCACAGCGTTTCTGATTCGCTCGGCGGCGCGTGGAATGGAATCGTGGGAAAAATGGAATTACGGGCGTCCGACAATATTTGCATCGAACGCCTGCGACTTGATCCTGATTTAAAACGCGCGGGTGTTGTCGTCACTCTTTTTACGCATAACGGAACGGACAAACCAGCTGAAGCGCCACTTGTTAGGCTTCAAGTCATTCCAAAAAATTTTAGCAGTAATGCGCTCCCATCTCTTCAGAAATCCGCCGTCATTCCTCCCGGTGATACGAACTTGACGCTTTTTTTTCCGATGGATGAGCATTTTGAACGGTGGTCCGAGTTTAATCCAAAAATTTACAATCTGCGCGCAACCATTGGCGGCAAGGGATTTCATTCGGAAATCGCCGAAACTTTCGGCATGAGAAATTTTCGCGCGGAAGGAAATCGGCTCATTCTGAACGGACGTGAAATTTACCTGCGCGGAACCCATAATGGCGGCGATTTTCCGCTCACCGGCTATCCGCCGACCGATGTTGCGTCG
>DASSNZ010000004.1:0-6926 GCA_035701135.1 Verrucomicrobiia bacterium | reverse complement strand
ATCCACAGGCTGACCGGTGATTTTCGCGGCAAGTTGCGGTGTCCAGCCGTAGAACCAGGTTGTCACGTTGGTTGCCGCGAGCAGGCGCGGATCATTGTTCGTAAGACCAATGGTCTGCACGTTGTCGAAGGATACAGGCGTGACACCGTCGAGGGCCGTATTCTCATTTTGCCAGAACACGTAATTGTTGGACAGGGTCGTTGTGGGCGTGATGTAAGCGCTGCTGAACCGGCAGAACGCCCATGAACTAAGCCCGCCTGCCGTGCCGTTGTTGCCTGCCAGCGTGATTCCACTAAGGCCGTCATCCGCAGTGAATGTGCAGTTCACGAACGAGAAGCCGTTGCCGGAATAAGTGGTTCCATTGGGATTCACCCATGGCGTGCTCGCGCTTTCCGTTGTGGAGGTGGAGGTTCGGGCGGCCGTTACATTGAAACCGCTCGCGCCCGCGATGGTGTGGATTTCGCAATTATCGAAATAGAGATTGCCGCCGCCCCAGATGTAATCAAAGTTCCCGACAATCTTCGAATGGGAGAAATATGCCTGGGAGGTGTTGACGTTTGCCAGGATGGTGTCCTGACGGCTGCCGATCTCGCAGTCGAGAACCATGCAACGCTGTGCTCCGGATTCGATCATCAACGCCTCGGCCTGGCTGCCGCCCTGGGGAGTGCGATTGGTGATGGTGAGGGATTCGAGGACAATGTCATTCGCATTCACTTTGAAAGCCATGCGCGCGTGGGTGGTGCCGCCATTTGCCGATTGGAAGTTGGAGTTATTTGCATAGCCCACTGTCACGCCTGCGCGGCTCTGGCCCTGGAAGGTGACATTGTGTTTGCCGGAGATGTTCACGATTTCATTGTAATCACCGCTGCTGATGTGAATCACGGTTGGAGTTGTGTTGGCTGCAGGAATTGAATTGACCGCACCCTGCACGGTAAGGAAGTCGGCACTGCCATCGGCGCTGACTGTTGGATTGATTGGATCCGCTGGTCCCGATTTGGTCGAGAACCGCCACGCGTTCGTATCCGTCAGGCCAATGAAGTTGACTCCTTCGGAATCCTTGAAGGTCTTGGGATCAATCGTGACGTAGTAGGTCTGGTTTGCTGTAAGTGTATTGAAATGCGGATGGATTTGCACCTGGTTGCCGTTGATTCGAATCGTCTCGTAGGAGAACGACTGATTATCGCCGGGGAAAGTGCGCTGTTGGATCAATCCCGATGCGGCATCAATGATGTCAACGGGCGTTTCGGAGTTGGTCGCATTGAAGATTTTAATTGTGCCAATGGTTCCCAGACTGACGTTGTCGCTGAAGGTGACGGTCAGGGACGTGTCATAACAAATTCCCATGGCGTCGTTGTCAGGTGATACGGAGGTTACGGACATGTCGGAGTAAACCGCTTCGTTAACCGTCAATGTCATGCTGTTGGTCACCGTGCCGATTGCGTTGTTTGCCACGAGAGAATAAACGTAACCGCTTTGGCTCGTTGTAACATCGGGCAAAGTCAATATGGCGTTCGTTTCATTCGTCAGATCAACGCCGTTTTCCCGCCATTGATAGGTTGGAACCGGATTTCCGGTCACCAGCGGACTCAGAATCACGGTGCTGCCTGACTCCACGGTTTGGTTGGTCAAACCGAAAATGATCGGCGCCGTGCCTCCTATCTGGAGCTGAAGGCCGTTCATGTAAGTCTGCCACCATGGATTTCCGCCTGAAGGACCGGTGGCGGTGATTGTCAGTTTCCCGGTGGCGTCAATCGTTCCGGACAAGCTCTGCCAACTGATTCCTTTGCTGCTGGCGAGAGTCACGTCACGGCCGCTTGCCGATCCGTCGTAGGCGAGAATCACGGGAGCGCTTCCGTTCAAGGTCCATTGTCCGCCTTGCCCGCTGCCATTGCCTGCGCCATACACGTAAGCCGTCACCAATTCATCGGGCGGCAATCCGCTGAACGTGAGCGTCATGACGTTCACACCCAATGTGGAGTCGTAATCAATTTTTGTGACCCGATCCATCAGGATAGGCGTGGCGGACCCCCCTGTCTGGCCGGAATAGTGATTAAAAGTGTGGCCGCTTTCGTTCCAATCCGCAGTGTTGTTGTTGTACTTTGAAGTCATGGAAACGGTAACGCCGTTATCGGCTCCCGTGGAATCCAGCAGCGCGACATCCAGAAACAGATTCGTGGAACCGCTGTAAACGCCGGTCCAATCCGGATTGTTCCAAACATCACCGGCACTGCCGATCTGAGCCGCTCCCGACATGGTCGCGTTCGTAAATCCATTCAGTTGCAGATTATAAAGCGCCGGCTCGTCCGCCTTTGTGTATTTCGTAATGGTGATTTTGCTGATGTCCATCGTTGGATTGGCGCCCGTTCCTTTGTTTGAAATCCCGATGGCGAGACCATCATATTCGTTCGAGGAATTGACATAAGTGTCCCCGCCGGAAGTTGTTCTGACAATGCTGGAGAGCGGTATCCCAGCCGCTTGATCGCCTGTATAAAGTTCGTCGGTAATCGTTACTTCGTTTTCAGCCGAAAGTTCGATTGTGAAGCTGCGCGTATAAGTCGCTCCCGCAGTCAAAGCCGCTTCGGAAATCATGGTGTCGCCGATGGTGGTTCCGCTCGGAAATTTAAAAAGACCGGTGCCCGCTCCGCTGAACAGCAGATCCTGAACGCCGTTGTTTGGACTTGGACTGCTCCCATCCTGAATCGGCCGTGTGAAAATGGACGAGAGCGATCCCGTGGCGTTGATCTGTCCGACGTAACCCTGCCAGTTCTGACAGTTGCCGGTAATGAAAGTGACGGCGCTTCCTAGACCCGCGTTGTTGAGCGATCCCGCCAGAGGCAGGTTGCCGCCCGAGTTGTACAATCCCACATTAATGACCGAACCGTTTCCTCCGCTCAGCAAGGTGCCGGCTGAATTGGTAAACGTGAACGTCAGGTTGATTTTGTCCCCTAAATTAACCAGTTGAACCGGAGTGCTGGTGAAAATCGCCTGGAGTTCAATGTAGCCTGCGGTGGTGTTGCCGGTGAGTTTCATCAACAGGCGGTCCGCGCCAATGGTGCATGAGGTGCCGTTTTTGGTAGTGGCGACATCGTAACTGGTGGAGGAAGCTTCCGGTGTTCCGCCAGGCGTGCTGGTTCCGTTCAGCGTGCTGCTGCTGAAGGTGTCAGTGAAGATGACGGTTTCCGCCCGAACTCCAGTGATGACTGGCAGCGCGGAGGCAAGAATCAGTAGCGGGAGTTTGTTCATAAGAAAGTTGAGTGATCGCGATATACGGGTTGCGGAACCGAGCTTAGAAAACAAACCCGGTTCGTCAACGCCGGGCTGTTGCATTTGCATTTGAAAAAAATGCATCGAAGTTTTCGTCGTCCTAACCTCGGATGGTTTTGAATGCTGACAAAAAAACTCCGGCTCGTTGATTGCCTCGGCCGCGCTCATCAGGACAATTTTTCGAACTCGCGCCGGCCACAGATTCAATCGTCGGCAATTCGCGCAGCCAGCGTTCCCAATAGGGAACAGCGAAACGAGTTTTGAATTTCGAGTTTTCAGTTTGGGACGGGCGCGGCATCGTGGTTATTGCAGAGCCGCGTTCCAATGTGGGAAATCATGAATTTTGATTCGCGACGATTCGCTGATCAAAATTCACAACCCAGGCTAAAACTATTTCAAATTCTCAGGGTTGAGCGGCTTCAGGTCTTTCGGCAGGAATTTTCCGTCTTTGCGGATCAGTTCGCCGTCGAACCAGACTTCGCCGCCGCCCCATTCGGGACGCTGGATCAGGACCATATCCCAATGAATGGCCGAGCGGTTTCCGTTTCCGCAATCTTCATACGCCTGGCCGGGCGTGAAATGCAGCGAGCCGGCGATTTTTTCATCGAACAAAATGTCGCACATCGGATTTAAAATGAACGGATTGAAACCGAGCGAAAATTCGCCGACGTAACGCGCGCCGGCATCCGTGTCGAGAATTTCGTTGAGGCGCCTGGTATTGTTCGCCGTGGCTTTCACGACTTTGCCGTCCTTGAATTCCAGGAAAACATTTTCAAATTTTGTTCCGGAATAAAGCGTCGGCGTGTTGAACTGAATTGTGCCGTTGACGGAATTTTTCACCGGACAGGAAAAAACTTCACCGTCGGGAATGTTGCGGTCGCCTTTGCACATTTTCGCGCCGATGCCTTTGATGCTGAACGTGAGATCGGTTCCGGGCGATTTGAGGCGAACGCGGTCGGCGCGTTTCATGCGCTGTTCCAGCGGCGCCATGGCGCGCGCCATTTTCCGGTAATCCATCGTGCAGACATCGAAGTAAAGATTTTCAAACGCTTCGGTGCTCATGCCGGCGGCCTGAGCCATGCTCGGCGTGGGCCAGCGCAAAACGCACCAGCGGGTTTTGTTCACGCGATGATTCTGCGCGGGACGAAGCATTTTGGAATACATCGCCATCCGGTCGCTCGGCACGTCGGAATTTTCGCTGACGTTTTCGCTGCCGCGAATCGCGATGTAGGCCTGGACTTTTTTGATGCGAAACAATTCGATGTCGCGCGAAAGAGCGGCGTGCGCCTCGGTCGTGCCGCGCAAAAGCTCGCGAATCACCCGAGTGTGATGCGTTTGGACAATCGGCGTCGCCCCGGCATTGCGCACGGCGCGAATCAATTCGATGGTGAATTCGTCGGGAACGTCTGTGACATCGAGGAGAATGCGATCGTTTTTTTTGAGCGCCGTGGAATATTCCACAAGCAGTTTGGCGAGCTTCGCGTATCGAGGATCGGTCATAATGGTTCCGAAGGTAAGCGAAACTTTCCAGGATGACAAAGGCGGAATCGTTACACGAATTTACAGATTTCGGCGGCGCGTATTCCGCGAATTGTGGGAGACACGGATTTTCACAAATTTTAATTCGTGTTAATCCGCGCAATCTGTTTCGTCCCCTCCGCCCGGTTTCGCGTGCCTATTTTCAGTTTTGACATTTGCGACAAGTAACCGAATAGTTATGTCCCGGTTGGAGCGCCTCCACTCGCAGGAAACGACCCACGTTGGTCGGCAGCTTGTTTGCTGCTAAACTGAGGCAAATATTCACAGGGATTTAATATGGAAAAAACCGAGACTCAGGAGAAAACCGCGTCTCCGCACGACACTGGAAAAGACAGCGCCAGGCGGAGCAAACCGACTTTTTGGAAACGGAAGCCGGTCATCATTGTCGGCACGATTGTGCTGGCGGGCATTTTTCTTTTTGGCCTGAATTATCTGCTCAACCAGTTCACGCATGAATCCACGGACAACGCGTTCATTGACGCGGACATCGTTTCCATCGCGCCAAAAGTTTCCGGTCGCGTGAAGAGCGTTCTTGTGGAACAGAATCAACCCGTCAAAGCCGGCGATCTGCTCGTGGAAATTGACCCGCGCGATTTCGAGGTTGAACTCGCGCAAAAAAAAGCCGCGCTCGCATCGGCTCAGGCGAATGTGGCGATGATCAAAGCGAGTTTTGAATACCTCGCCACCGAAGTGCAGACCGCGCAATCCACCGTCAAGCAGTCCCAGGCCGAAGCCGCGGCCGACCAGGCGCGGCTGGACAAGGCGAATTCGGATTTGAAACGCGCCGAGGATTTGTTTCAGCGGAAAATTATTTCTCCGCAGGAATTCGACGCCGCGAAAAGCGCCGCCGCCGCCGCCGAGGCAAATTTCCACGCCGCGCAGGAAAAAGTCGCGAGCGACCAGTCGAAAGTCGCCGCCGCGCAGGCGCAACTCGACGCCGGGCGCAAAGCGTTCGACCGCGCGCAGGCGCAATCCCAGGAGGCGAAAGTGGAAGTGAGCCAGGCCGAGTTGAACGTGTCGTACACGAAAATCACCGCGCCGGCCGATGGACGCATCACGCGCAAAGCGGTCGTGGAAGGCGATTACATTCAAACCGGCCAGAAACTCATGGCGCTTGTGGAAAATCACATGTGGGTGACGGCGAATTTCAAGGAAACGCAGCTTGCGAACATTCGCGTCGGCCAGCCGGTGAAAATCTCGATTGATTCGGTTTCCGATGAAACATTTTCCGGGCACGTCGAAAGCATTCAATCGGGAAGCGGCGCGGCGTTCAGTTTGTTGCCGCCGGAAAATGCGGTGGGCAACTACGTGAAAGTCGTCCAGCGCGTGCCCGTCCGGATTTTTTTCAACGGCCCGCTCCAGACCAAACACGTTATCGGGCCGGGAATGTCCGTTACGCCTTCGGTGCAAATCAACGATTTCAGCATTTCGGAAGTGGTGCTGGTGATCATTGCCGCCGCGCTCGCGATTGTGGCGGGATTTCTCTGGTGGCATCTGACGACGCGCAAGAAAAATTCCTAGGGCATTTCTGTGGCGAACGCTCCCGCAAAATCATCCGATCATCCGGAAGTCACGTGGCTTCCCAGCCATAATCCGTGGCTGATCGCGATTGCCGTGATGACGGCGACGTTCATGGAAGTGCTCGACACATCCATCGCGAATGTTTCGCTGCCGCACATCGCGGGAAATCTTTCCGCGACGACGTCCGAATCCACCTGGGTTTTGACGAGCTACCTGGTTTCCAACGCCATTGTTCTGCCAATCACCGGATGGCTGGGAATTCGTTTTGGACGAAAGCGCCTGTTCATCATGTGCATTTCGATTTTCACCATCGCTTCGATCATGTGCGGAATGGCGCCGAACCTGGGATTTCTGATCGTCGCGCGTGTTTTGCAGGGCGTTGGCGGGGGAGCGATGCAGCCGATTTCCCAGGCGGTGTTGCTGGAAAGTTTCCCTCCGGCAAAACGCGGCGTGGCGATGGCGACGTTTGCAATGGGCGTGGTCGTCGCGCCGATTTTAGGTCCAACGCTCGGCGGCTGGATTACGGATAATTATTCGTGGCGCTGGATTTTTTACATCAATGTGCCGGTGGGAATTTTCGCCGTTCTCATGGCGCAGGCGTT
>DASSNZ010000003.1:0-29546 GCA_035701135.1 Verrucomicrobiia bacterium | reverse complement strand
GCGATGAAGACTGGCGTTTCACAAACGTCGCGCCGATTGCGAATCGGGCTTTCAATCCGGCGCTGGAAATCGGCGCCGTGGATTCCGACGCGAAAGCCGCCGTCGCAAAATCCATTTTCGCCAAATTGAATGGCGCGCGGCTCGTTTTTGTGAACGGCCATTTCTCCGCCGAATTGTCGGAAACCGGTTCCCTGCCGTCCGGCGTAAAAGCGGGAAGCCTGGCCAAAGCGCTCGGCTCGGACGCGGCGATGCTGGAAAAACATCTCGGCCGCTACGCGCTGACTTCCGGGAATTCTTTCGCGGCGCTGAACCAGGCGTTTTTTCTCGATGGCGCGTTTATTTTCGTGCCGTCCGGCGTTGAGATCAAGGAACCGGTTCAGCTCATTTACATTTCATCCGGCGATCCATCCGGCGCGACGATCCAGCCGCGCAATCTGGTTATCGCCGAAGCGAACAGCAAATTGACGATTATCGAAAGCTACGTTCACGCGGGAAAGGCTGGCGCGTATTTCACCAATGCCGTCACGGAAATGGTCGCTGACGACAACGCAAAAGTCGAAGTGGTGAAATTTCAGGACGAGGCCGCGGACGCGTTTCACATCGCCACGATTCAGGGACGATTCGGGCGCGCGAGCAATGTAGGCGTTCATTCCTTTGCGCTCGGCGCGAAACTTTCGCGAAACAATATTCGCGTTTCGCTTGCGGGCGAAGGTTTGGAATGCGTTCTCAACGGACTTTACCTGACGCGCGGCGAGCAATTGGCCGATCATCACATGGTTGTGGAACACGCGCAGCCGAATTGCGCGAGCCACGAATATTTCAACGGCATTCTCGACGACAAATCGAAAGGCGTTTTCCACGGACGCATTCTCGTCCGGCAAATCGCGCAAAAAACCGACGCGAAGCAGACAAATAAAAACCTGCTGTTGTCCGACGAGGCGACGGCGGACACGAAACCGCAACTGGAAATTTACGCGGACGACGTGAAATGCACGCATGGCGCCACGGTCGGGCAGTTGAACGACGAATCCATTTTCTACCTGCGCTCGCGCGGCATCAGCACCGAAACCGCGCGGCGAATGCTGATTCACGCTTTCGCGGGCGAAATCATCGAGCGCATTCAATGCGAACCGGCGCGCGCGGAATTGAATCAGGCCGTGTGGAATCGGCTGGAGCAGAATCCGCATCTGCAAAAAAAGTTTTAAGACAGAATTAACAGAATGTACAAAGCGCCCGGAAAAAATTGATTCTGACAATTCTGTTCATTCTGTCAAAAATACATGTTTGACGACGTAAACGATCTTTATCAGCAGGTCATTCTGGATCATTGCAAGAAGCCGCGGAATTTTCATGAATCGCCCGCAGCCACCTGCTCCGCGCAGGGACACAATCCGCTGTGCGGCGATCAATTGAAATTGTTTCTCACCTTCGACGGCGACAAAATCCGCGACGCGAGCTTTGTCGGCTCGGGCTGTTGCATTTCGAAAGCGTCCGCGTCGTTGCTCACGGAAAATGTGAAGGGCAAAACGAAGCAGGAAGTCCGCGCGATGTTCGATCTCGTTCACGAAATGGTCATGTCCGGCCAGGTGAACGGTGATGTCGGAAAGCTGGCGGTGTTCGCGGGGATTCATAAATATCCGACGCGTGTGAAATGCGCGATTCTCTCGTGGCACGCGCTCATGGCGGCGTTGAAAGGCGAAGGGGAGCCGGTCAGCACGGAAACGGAACCGCCGAAATAGGTTTTCGGGACGGAAAACTTCCGGCGCATTTTCGTTTACTGATTGTTGCAATTTCGCGCGGCTGGCGAAGGTTTCGGAATCGGCTAAATTCAATTTAATTTTATGTACGGCAACGAACAAGTCACCCTGACCCGCGACGTGGACGCCTACGTCGTTCCGGTCGGCACGAAAGTCACGCTTCAAAAAGGCGAGCAGGCGCATCTCACCCAATCGCTGGGCGGCAGTTACACCGTCGTCGTGAACGGCAATATGTTTCGCATTGAAGGCAAGGACGCCGACGCGCTGGGAAAAGAAGCCGCGAAAAAAAGCGCCGGAACCGGCGGCGCGCCCGCGACGCTGGAACAGGTCGAAAAGGAAATCTGGAACCAGTTGCGCACGTGTTACGATCCGGAAATTCCGGTGAACATCGTGGACCTGGGATTGGTTTACGATTGCCACGTCGAGCCGATTGCCGCTGATGGGAACAATTTCCGCGCCGAAATAAAAATGACGTTGACCGCGCCCGGCTGCGGCATGGGACCGGTGCTGCAACAGGACGTGCAGAACAAATTGCTTTCCATTGAAAGCGTGGACGACGTGGCGGTGGAACTGGTCTGGGAACCGCAATGGAACCAAAGCATGATGACCGAAGCGGCGAAGCTGCAACTGGGATTGATGTGATTTCAACCACGGATGGACACGGATGAATTTTCGTGGAAGCCAACATAAAAAATTTTCTATCGCAATCCTCAGTTTTACGAACTGGTTTATCCCGAACCTGACAGATTGGAGTCCGACTTTGATCCGTGTCCATCTGTGTTAATCTGTGGTTGAAATTTTGAATGAATGACTCGAAGAAAATAGATTGGCCCGCGTTGCGAAACGATTTTGCCATTCTCAACCAGCAGGTTCACGGCAAGCCGCTGATCAAACGATTACTTGCAGCCGCGCCTTTTGGATTTACAATTAAGCTATGATTACGGTCGAAAAAACGGACGCAGATCTGCGCGTGACGATTCCCAAAGACGCCGTGCCGCCAAAACGTCTAAATGCCTTGTTGGACTGGCTGCGGTTTGAAGAAATCGCGCAGCGCAGTCGTTTGACCGAAGCGGATGCCGACCGTTTGGCCGAAGAAATGAAAGCCGGCTGGTGGGCGGCAAACAAAGACCGGTTTATTCCCGCGCATGAACGATGAGCGCGGATTGCGTCATCGTTGACGCGAACATCGCGTTCAAATGCCTCGTCACCGGTCGCGGCGAATTGCGCGAACGCATCGGACCGGGCGGTCATCCGCAATTGTTCACGCCGCACTTTTTGCTTGTCGAATTATTCAAACACAAGGAACGGTTGATTCGTGCCAGTCAATTGCCGGAAACGGATTTGTTAACTGCGATTCATACTTTGCTGAGTCAATTGACTTTTATTCACGAAGAGGACATTTCGGTCGGGACTTGGATGGAAGCTTACCGTCTGTGCAAAGAGACGGATGTCAATGATACGCCGTATGTGGCGCTCACGCTGCATCTGGATGGAATTTATTGGACGGAAGACAATAAACTGAAAACGGCCTTGCGGATAAAAGGCTTTAATTATTTCTTTGAGCCATAATTTTTATCCGTGTCCATCTGTGTTCATCTGTGGTTAAATTTTTTGAAATGAGTTCAGGTAAAACAATTGATTGGCAGAAATTGCGCGAAGACTTTCCGATTTTGAATCAGCAGGTTCACGGCAAGCCGCTGATTTATTTCGACAACGCCGCCACGTCGCAAAAACCGCGCGCGGTCATTGACGCGCTGGAGCATTATTACGAGCGCGACAACGCCAACGTCCATCGCGGCATCCATGAATTAAGCAATCGCGCCACGACGGCTTATGAAAATGCGCGAACACGCGTGGCGAAATTCATCAACGCAAAATCTGCCGAAGAAATTGTCTTCACGCGCGGCACGACGGAAGGAATCAATCTCGTCGCCAATTCGTGGGGAGCAAAAAATCTGAAATCCGGCGACGTGATTTTGCTCACGGAAATGGAGCATCACAGCAATCTCGTGCCGTGGCAATTGCTCGCGCAACGCACCGGCGCAAAAATTTCTTACGTTCCCATTACCGGCGACGAAGGCATTTTGGATTTGTCGAAATTGGATTCGCTGCTGACGAAGCAGGTCAAATTTTTTTCGATGGTCCACATTTCCAATTCGCTCGGCACAGTGAATCCCGTGGCCGAACTCTGCGCGCGCGCAAAAAAATTGGGCATCGTCACGCTCGTGGACGGCGCGCAAAGCGCGGGGCATTGTCCGGTGGACGTTCAGCAAATCGGCTGCGATTTCTTTGTGTTCAGCGGCCACAAAATTTGCGGGCCGACGGGCATCGGCATTTTGTGGGGCCGACAGGAATTGCTCGACGCGATGCCGCCGTATCAAGGCGGCGGCGAAATGATTTTGAGCGTCGGCTACGACAAAACTGAATTCAAACACGCGCCGCATCGGTTCGAGGCCGGCACGCCGGACATTTCCGGTCCGATTGGTTTGCACGCCGCGATGGATTATCTCGACGCGATTGGCCGCGAAAATATCTGGAAACACGACCAGGAATTGGCGCATTACGCTTACGAAAAATTGGCCGCGTTAAAAAATATTCGTTTGTTCGGGCCGAAACCAGATTCCGGCAAACACGCCGGCCTCGTCAGCTTTTTGCTCAAGGACGTTCACGCGCACGATGTTGTAACGCTGGCCGACCAGGCGGGCGTGGCGTTGCGCGGCGGGCATCATTGCACGCAACCACTGATGCACAAGCTCGGCGTGGAATCCACCGCGCGCGCGAGTTTTTATTTTTACAACAACAAAACCGAAGTGGATCGTTTTGTGGAAGTCATCAAAGAGATTCAGAAATTTTTTGGGCAATGAATTCCCGCTATCAGGAATGGTTGAAACACATCTTTGACCATGAGGTTAGAGGACATTTATTGCCGTATTGGTATTGGGATGATGACGCGCCAATTTTCGAAGCTTCTGATGAAGAAATGGTAAAGCTGATTAGCCAAACATTTCAAAATGCAGGCAAAGATTTAGCGAAATACACCGATGCACAAGTTGACCAAGGAATTTGGTATTTAGTTGGTTCTTCCGGATCAAATTTTCTGCATTCGTTGAACTCGCCAAAAGTTCCCTGCGAAAAACGTGTAGAAGCGATTCAAAATATTTTTCATTTGTATTCAGATTGTTTTGCTAAACGCTGCGATGAAACTCTGGGACATTTATCTGAAGAAGGTTTGCCGCTAAATTCAAGTTGCTACATGTTTTGGGATATTTCTTCATTAACCGTTAGCGAAATCAAAGAAATACAAAATGCTGTTTTGAATGTTCTCAAGAAAATCCTAACAATTGAACATCGAGCGTGTCGCGAAGGTGCCTTCCATGGATTAAGTGAAATGTTTTTTTCTCGTCAGCAAACTGTACAAGAAATAATCGACACTTTTTTAAGCAAAGTAAAACTGGATGAGCAGCTTTTGACCTATGCTCAAAATGCGCGCGAAGGAAACGTCCAATAGTTTTTATGATTTCACCGCAAATCTCTCATGCGTGAACTTTGGCATTTTTCCGCCTCGGCGTATTTCAAATTCCGCGCTCGTGATTGAAAGCCGTTGCGACGGATTTTCCCGATCAGTGCAAAAATATCGGCGCGAGAAAATAAAGCTGGCCGGCTTCCAGTTTCGGTGTGTCCATGCCGAGATCCACTTTGATGACAGGCGGTTTTGATTTTCCAAAAATGCCGAGGAAATCGCCCAGATCGTATCGCTGCTGATATTGGATGAGATTGGCTTCGCCGGAAATTTTCCCTAGTTCGCGCGCTTCATTCACGGCGGCGTCGAAATCGCCAAGCTCATCCACAAAACCCAGATCAAACGCCTGCGTGCCGGAGAGAACGCGGCCATCCGCGTAATCCGTCCAATCATCGGCGAGCGCTTTTCCGTTGGATTTATTTTCCTCGTGCGCGGCTTTGCGTCCGGCGGCGACCACTTCCTTGAATCGCGCGTAGGTCTGGTCAATGAGCGATTGCACCATCGCGTGTTCTTCCGGAGGAATTTCCGACGGATCGCGTTCGCCGCTGAGCATGTCCTTGAATTTTCCGCTTTTGTAAACCTCGGGCCGCAATCCGACCTTGTCCATCAGCCCGCGGTAATTCCAACTGTGCATAATCACGCCGATGCTTCCGGTAATCGTCAGTTCGTTGGCGACGATCCATCGGCACGCGGACGAAACGTAATAACCGCCGGACGCCGCGAGATTTCCCATCGAAGCAATGACCGGTTTGCCGGATTTTTCCTGAAAATCCGTGATCGCGCGGTAAATTTCGTCGGACGCCAGAACTTCTCCGCCGGGCGAATCCACGCGCAGAATCACCGCTTTGACACGCGGATCGTCTTCGGCGCGGTCCAGTTGCGCCTTGATCAAATCCACCATTGTGAACCCGCTGCGATCCAGCGAGCGGCTCGTGATAATTCCATCCAGGTCCAGCACCGCGATTTTATTCGCCGCGCCGTTGTCCTGAAGAAAAACTTCATCCAATCGCGGTCCGGCCATTCGCCCGCGAATATTTCTCGCATGGGAAATTCCACTGGCAAACTGGCCGAAATTGAAAAGCACGCTCAGGATCAGCAGTGCCAGAAGGATGAAAGCAAAAATCATCCAGCCTTTTCCACGGCGCGGCGGACGCGGCGCGGCGGACACTCCGATCACGGGCGGCGCTTGCGGCGGCGGCGGAGTTTGCGGCGGATTCAATGGCGGCTGTGAAGGAAAAGACGGGGGAACTTCGTTGCTTTCCATAATGCGCGAAAGCTAATCCAACCAATGGAAACCGGCAAGGAGATTGGCGAAATGCGCTAACTTTCGATGACGTTGATCTCGACCGGCTCGACTTTGACGCCGAGTTTTTCCAGCCAACGAATTGCGGATTTCACGTCCTCGCGTTTGCCATCCACTTCGAGGCAAACGATTCCGATTTCGTCCGTGACGCTTGCCTGGCGAATGTTCGTCACGACTTTGAATTTGCGGCCAAGCTGCCAGATCAGCGGCTCCTGAATCCGTCGCGGCGGATACATGAGCCAAAGCCGTTGCTGCGTGGGCGTTGTGGCTTTCGTGGCGCTGACGGATTTGGATTTTCTGCTTTTCGTCGCCATGCGATTTGGAATACGGACAAAAATTCTATCCGCCCGCAATCGCCGGGATGATGCTCACTTCGTCGCCGTCCTTGAGCGGTGTTTCGCGATTTTTCAGAAAGCGAATGTCTTCCTCGTTCACGTACACGTTGACGAACCGGCGCACTTCGCCTTTTTCGTCCACGAGCCGTTCCTGGATTCCGGGAAAACGATTTTGCAATTCAGCGATCGCCTCGCCGATGGTGTTCGAGTTGATTTCGACGAGTTCTTCGTTGTTGGTCAACTTGCGGAGCGGAGTTGGAATTCGGACTTTTTTTGCCATAATCAATTTCAATTTAGCTTCGATCCATCAGCAATCAAATGGATTGAAATCGCCTGGACTCAGCCGCTTTCAGGATTTGCCAAAAACGACGCGGCGGCAATCAGAAAATCAAAAACGTGCTGCCGACATCTTGTCGGCAGAAAACGCCAAGCTGCGAGAAATTCCGGAAGATTTTAACGCAAAAACGCCTTTGCGTTGAAATTTCAACTGGATTGTTCCGGCTGAGAACTCGCAACTTTTTTCCGCCGGCTGCAATTCGGCTCTTCGCGCAACTTGCTTCATTTACATTGCCCGTTTGCGCGGCGTCTGGTAATTGAAATCCGTCGTTAAAAATTTTTTTAAGTTGTCAATGATTTCATCTCATTCCACTCGCGTTTCGCGAGCCATCGTTTTTCTCACCGCCGCCGCATTTCTCTCTTTTCCCGCTGCATTCGCAAAATCGGACCCGGTGCAGTTGCACGCGCAGGTGGACAACGCCATCGCCAAAGTCAAACCCGCGCTGGTGCGGATCCGCGTCGTCTCGGCGGAATTCGGCTCCGGCCGCGAAATCAAAATGCAGGAAGTCGGCAGCGGCGCGATTATTTCCAAGGACGGCTACATCATCACGAATCACCACGTTGCCGGGCACGCGAAACGCATGTTCTGCACGCTTTGGAACCGCGAAGTCATCGAGGCGAAGCTGATCGGCACGGATCCGCTCACGGACATTTCCGTAATCAAGCTGCTTCCTGACAAACCGCGCACGTTCGCCGTCGCGAGTTTCGGAGATTCCTCGGCGATGCGCGTGGGCGATTACGTTCTCGCGATGGGCAGTCCGATGGCACTTTCGCAATCCGTCACGCTGGGAATCGTGAGCAACACGGAAATGGTCATGCCGAGTTTCTGGGGTTCCGAAGCGGAGTTCCGGCTGGACGGCGAAAACGTCGGCGCGCTGGTGCGTTGGATCGCGCATGACGCGGCGATTTACGGCGGCAATTCCGGCGGCCCGCTCGTCAATCTCAAAGGCGAAATCATCGGCATCAACGAAATCAGTTTCGGCCTGAGCGGCGCAATTCCCGGCAATCTCGCAAAACGCGTGGCGGAAATTCTGATCGCGCACGGAAAAATCACGCGAAGCTGGATCGGCGTGGATGTGCAGCCATTGTTCAAACACATGGGCGAACGCAAAGGCGTTCTGGTCAGCGGGGTGATCACCAATTCACCGGCGGCGGAAGCCGGGTTGAAAGCGGGCGATTTGATTCTTCGCCTGGACGGAAAAGAAACCGACGTGCGTTTCGACGAGCAGATGCCCGATTTCGTGCGGATTTCATCGAATCTGCCAATCGGCAAGGAAGTGCCGCTGATGATTCAGCGCGACGGCAAGGAAATGAAACTGAAACTTCGCCCGCAGGAGCGCGGCGAAATCAATTTGCCGCAACAGGAACTCAAACTCTGGGGATTGACCGTGCGCGATATTTCGTTTCTTACCGCGCGCCAAATGAAACGCGACAACCAAAACGGCGTGCTCGTCACATCCGTGCGTCCCGGCGGACCGGCGGGCGAAGCAAAACCCGCGATTCAATCGCGCGACATCATCGTCGAAGTGAACGGAAAACCCGTCAACAGCGTGGAAGATTTGGAAAAACTCACCGAATCCTTGACAAAGGGAAAAACCGATCGCGTGCCGGTCGTTGCCACTTTCGAGCGCAAAGCGGACCGTTATCTGACCGTCGTTCGCGTTGGCATTCAGGAATTGAAAGATCCGGGACTCGAAGTGACCAAAGCGTGGTTGCCGGTCGAAACGCAGGTCATCAGCCGCGACATCGCGCGCGAGCTGGGTCAGCCGGATTTGAAAGGATTTTACATCACGCGCGTTTATCCGGACAGCACGGCGGAAAAAGCCGGATTGAAAGCGGGCGATTTCATCACGGCGCTGGACGGCGAAAAACTGATGGCGAGCGGCGCGGAATATCAGGACGAACTGGACACGATGATTCGCCAGTACGACATCGGCAAAACCGTGGAACTCACGATTTTGCGCGGAAAAAACACGCTGAAAATTCCCGTGGAACTGGTTCGCTCTCCGCATTTGCAACGCGAAATGAAAAAATATCGCAACGAGGATTTCGAATTCACCGCGCGCAATGTATCGTTCTTCGACGCCGCGTCCGAACAATGGAACAAGAACCAGCGCGGCGCGATCGTGGAGGAAGTGAAATCCGGCAGTTGGGCCGAACTGGGATTGCTGTCCGTGGACGATTTGATTTTGCAGGTGGACGGAAAAAAAATCAATAACGTGGACGATTTGCGCGAAGAAATGGATCGCATCGCGGCCGAGAAAAAATCGGTCGTCGTGATGAAAGTATTGCGCGGAATTCACACGCTGTTTTTGGAGATGGAACCGAACTGGAAAACCAATTAAACCAAGGAGAAAATCACATTTATGCAAATTAAAAATCTTGCGGTCGCCGGCCTGTTGCTCGGCGCGCTGGCGTTGCCCTGCCGCGGAGACGAAGTTTCCAGCAAAGGCCGCGACATTTTCAATCAGAACCGGCACGCCGTCGTCACGGTGGAAGTCGTCATCAAAGCTTCCGCGCCCGGCGGACGAAGCACCGAATCCAAACAGGAAATCACCGGAACGGTTCTTGATCCGTCCGGCCTGACCGTTCTCGCGCTTTCGGCGTGCGATCCGGCTGAAATGTACCGGCGTGTTTCGCCGGATTACAAAATTGAAATCGAAGTCAGCGACGTAAAAATCCTGCTCGAAGACGGAACGGAATTGCCCGCGCAAATTGTCCTGCGCGACAAAGACCTCGATCTCGCGTTCATCCGCCCGAAAACCAAACCAGCGCAGCCGATGCAGGCCGTTGACTTCAGCAAATCCGAAACCGCGCAGTTGTTGGATCCGGTCATCACCCTGGCCCGGCTCAACAAAGCCGCGAGCCGGTCTTATGCGGCGTCGGTGGTACGCATCAGCTCCGTCATTGACAGGCCGCGCACATTCTACATTCCCGGCAGCAACATGAGTTCGACGGAACTGGGTTCGCCTGCGTTCACGCTCGACGGGAAAGTTCTCGGTATTTTCGTGATGCGCGCCGTCAGCGGCGCGGGCGGCAGTTCGTTCAATTACCGGCAAAATATCACGTCCATCATTTTGCCGGCCGCCGATGTTTTGAAAGCGGCCAAACAGGCGCCCGAAGTAAAACCGGATGCGGAAAAATCCCAGGATTCTTCCGACACCGACAAGCCGAAAGAAAGCGACAGCTCCAAGAAAACCGACGCGACGGAATAAATTTCCGTTCGCGACGGCAGTGGCACAGGCGTCCGCGCGGATTCAGAGACTCGCGCTCGAACAAAGCCTGACAAATTGAAAATGCAGAGTCGCAAAGACCACGCAGACACGCGGAGAAAAATCAGACTCTGCGGATCTCCTCGTCCTCAGCGTCTCCGCGTTTGAAGAAAAATCGCGAGAGAGTCGCCTCGCGATTCTGCCAAAAAAATCGTAAATCACAAATTCCGCTGAGCCGCCCAGCCCTGGCGCATCAGATTCAGCAGATGCGCCATCGCGTCCTCGTAGCTTCGGTTTTTTTCCGCGGCCAACTGGCGTGCGCGCTTGTCAAGTTGCGAGGCCATTTCCGCCGATTTTTCCGGCGGACAACCCAACGCGACGAGCGCTTTTGCCAGTTCGGGAATTTCCATAAAAAAACGGCGCGGAAAAATTTATTCCGCGCCGCGTCAGAAAATTATTTCGCGGATTCCTCCGGAACGATTTTAATGCTTTCGATTCCCATGCGTTTGATCGGCCGGTCGCCGGGTTCGGTCGCGGTCGTCGCGATTTTTTCCAGCACGTCGTCGCCTTTGATCAATTTTCCAAACGCGGTGTATTGCTGGTCGAGAAAACGCGGATCGCCGTGGCAGATGAAGAATTGCGAGCCGGCGGAATTTGGATCGTTGGAGCGCGCCATGGACAGCACGCCGCGAACGTGCGGTTTGTCATTGAACTCGGCCTTGATCTGGTAGCCCGGACCGCCGGTTCCCCAGCGGCTTTTGTTCGCCGCGTCTTTGGTCAACGGATCGCCGCCCTGAATCATGAATCCTTTGATGACGCGATGAAAGCAGGTGCCGTCGTAAAATGCCTGTTTCGCCAGTTTCTTGAAATTTTCGACGTGCCCGGGCGCGACGTCCGGCCAGAATTCCAAAACCATTTCTCCTTCGGTTGTGTTGATGACTGCGACTTCACTCATTGTATTTTTCCTTTTTCGTTTGGTTCATTATTTCACGGAATCGGCGGGGACGATTTTGATGCTTTCAACCGTCACGCGTTGTTGTGGTTTGCTCATTTCGCCGGCGGCATTCGGGCCGACGGGTGTTTTGGCGATTTTTTCCAGCACGTCGTAACCTTTGATCAATTTCCCGAACGCCGTGTATTTCCCGTTCAGGTATTGCATTCCGGGATTGTCGGCCGGAGCGTCACAAATGAAAAACTGGCTGCCCGCGGAATCCGGATCGTTGGAACGCGCCATGGAAATAACGCCGCGCTCGTGTTTCCGGCTGTTGAATTCCGCCTTGATGCTGTAACCCGGACCGCCGGAACCGTACATCGCTTCCTTGGACGGATCTTTCGTCAGCGGATCGCCACCCTGAATCATGAATCCGGCGATGATGCGATGAAACGCCGTTCCGTCATAAAATCCCTGCTCCGCAAGTTTCTTGAAATTCGCAACAGTGTTAGGCGCGACGTCCGGCCAGAACGCAACGACCATTTCTCCGTCGCTGGTATTGATGACAGCAACCTGATTCGTCGCGGAATTTTTTTGGGTCGCTGAGGCGGCGTTGGTTTGGGTTTTCGGAGCGGTTTCCGTGGCGTCGGTTGGGGAGTTGCCCGAATGGCAGCCTGCAAAACCGAGCAACAATCCGGCGGCGCAAAAAGAAATCAATGCTTTCATGAGGCGCAAAATCTTCCACGAGTAAATGCGAATGTCACGGAAGATTTCGCCGCGACTCAAATCCGGGGTAATCACCCGATGCCGGTCCGCGCCGGGCGCTGTAACCATTCTTCGCGGCATCCGTCTGACGCATTGCCGCCGGAAAATCCGGCGCATCAACATAAAACAAAAATGCAGTAATCCTATGAAATCCCCCAAAACAATGGCGGTTATCGCCATCGCCGGTCTGCTGGCGCTAAGCCCGTCGCTCCGCGCGCAGACCAGCACCAACAACACCACGGGCCGGCGCGGAATGCGCGGCATGTCCGTCGAAACGCAAATGACCCGGCTCGACGAACAGTTGAAGTTGACCGATGAGCAAAAGCCCAAAGTCAAAGCGGTTCTCGAAGATCAAAATAAAAAAATGCAGGAACTGTTTGGCGACAGCTCGGTGTCGCGCGAGGATCGCCGGACGAAAATGCAATCCATCCGCGAGGATTCCAACAAAAAGCTGAAAGAAATCCTTACCTCGGATCAATACAAGAAATATCAGGATTACGAGAAGGAACGACGCAACCGTCGCGGCGGTCGCCGGAATAATGGCGGCGGCGGAAATACCGAAAACGGAGGCAACCAGTAATTTTTCCGATTTCTACAAAAAAAGAAGGGCGGCGCAAGCCGTCCTTCTTTTTTAATTCTCGCAACGACGACGAAAAACCAAACACAGCGATGCGGAGAATGTGACCGCGCTCGCTTCCCTCACCATTTGGTCGTTCGAAGATATTCCAGACTTTGCGGAATCTGTTTTTCGGACGATGGTGATTCGTCCTCGATGATAAACCATTTCACGCCGGCTTTTTTTCCCGCGCGCAAAATCGGAGCGTAATCAATTTTCCCCGTTCCCAGCGCCACGTCGTTTTTCACATCCGTGCCGCCCGCCAGCGATCCCGTCGGCGTGCTGTCGCGCATTCCTTTCAGGTGCATCAACTGCCATCGGCTGCCGTACTGATTCAGCAGTTTCACCGGATCCTGGCCGGGAAAAGCGATCCAGAAAACGTCCATTTCAAAACTCACGTATTTCGGATTCGTCTCGCGCATCAACAGATCGAAAAGCGTTCCATCGCCGTGCGGCTGGAATTCGTAGCCGTGCGTGTGATAGAAAAATCGGATTCCGTGTTTCGCCAGCGCCTCGCCCGCTTTGTTGAAAACGGCGGCGGCTTCGCGGCAGGTTTTTTCATCAAACGCGCCGTTATGTGGAATCCAGGCGCAACCGGCGTATTTCATTCCGAACGTTTCGGCCTCGCGCGCCACACTCTCGGGATCGTCGCGAAATTTCTGGTAATCGAAATGGCCGCTCACGGCGACCAGCCCGTGCGCATCGAGTTGAGCTTTGAATTGTTCCGGTGTTTCGCCATAGGTTCCGGCAAGTTCAACGTATTTGATGCCGAACGATTTCACCTCGGCCAACGCGCCCGGAACATTTTTGGAAAGCTGATTTCGCAAACTGTAAAGCTGCAGGCCGATATGACCGGCGTTTTCGTTCGTGGACGCAGCCTGCGCCGGAATCGCAAGCCAGAGCGGCAGAATAAAAATTTCCAGAACGGCGACGGGAAGCAACGAAATGATTTTCATGGCGTCAGTTCTATTGAAAGCGCCCGGCGCGGTAAATCGAATTTTATTCGCCGCAACGCCGAAATCTGGAAACGACCCGGCAGAACCGGAATTTTTTTCGGGCAAAAATACTTAAATTTCCCAAATAAAGGCTTGCATGACGGATTTTCGCTGGTACGTTCTCGGCTCCTTTTGAAGAAAGAGTTTTTATGGCGAAAATTTGTGAATTGACAGGCAAACGCCCGATGAAAGGCAGCATCATCTGGCGCAGCGGTAAATCGAAAAAATCCGGCGGTATCGGAACACACGTCACCGCGATCACGAAACGGCGTTTCATGCCAAATCTGCAGCGCGTCAAAGCCGTGATGCCAAGCGGCGAAGTGCGCTACATTCGCGCCTCGGCCAGCGCGATCAAAAAAGGTCTCGTCGTCAAAGCGCCGAAACGCACGTGGAAAAAAGATCAGGCCAAAAAAGCTTAACCGAGATTTATTTTTCAAAAAAAAGCGAGGTCAATCGGCCTCGCTTTTTTATTTCGCGGAATCTGCGGGCGGATGTTGTTGGATGACCCATTTCATCGCGGTCAGTTCGCCAAAGATTTTGGCGCGTTCAACATAGCGATTTATTTCGTCCGGCGTTAATTGAAAATAAGCAATGTCAAAGTTTCGTTGACTCTGGTGGATCATGTCTTGTTGTTCCTTGAGTTCCCGCTTCACTTGATTTGGCGTTTGCCCGCCGAGAAATCATAAGTGGTATTTCGGTCCAGCTTTGAAAGCACAACATCCGCGTCGGCGATTCCAACAAGTTGATTCAAGATGTATTTGCCGCTGTCTCCGCTGGAAAGCTGGTTCGCGAGCGTCATTCCCAATTGGGCGAGGTTCGACGCGGATCCGGCATCATTGGAACCAAGATACTGTTGTTCCAAATCTCTCACGCTGTTCGCCAGCCCTTTGAGGTTCGCCATTTCTGAGACGGCCTCGCCGCTGATGACGGCGAGAGACGCGCCTGCGGATTCAACGGCCGATTTTCCTGAAAACAAATACATCGCTTCCGAGTCCAGCCTGGATTCCGTTTCAAAATTATCGAACTGCGATTTTGCCATTGGCGGACAAAAGTTCCTGCACGGCTTCGGCGGTTTGGCCATTTTTGAAGTAGTCCTGCGCGGACAAATAATTCGCCAGCGAATTGTCCGGCGAGGATTTCTTGAACAAATCCAGCCACTTGCGGCGTTCGGCGGAAAATTCATCCCTCGACAAAACCGCTAATTCCACGCGCGGATCATTTGGAAAAGCCGCCATCGCCTCGTTCAAATAATTGGTGTCATTCATCGCGCGAAAAGCGGCCAGCAGACTCGCCGCATCGCGGCCATGCCGCGCGAGCCATTCCTCGGCCTGGTCATGTGAAATTTTCTGAGATGCGCCGAACATAGCCGATTCAGACGGAGGCCGTTCGATTTTCGGAGCGAACGACGATTCAGGATTGGAAATGCGATGCGTGGCTTTTGAGATCTTAGGCATGAAGACAGCCGTTTGCTCTTTGCGATTGGACTTTTTCGCATTCTTAAAACTCCAGATCGCGCCGACGAAAAATCCCAGCGCCGCGAGTGTGACGAGCGGTTTGTTCAATGTCGAAAGCTGCACGGGAAATTTGACCGGCAGACTGTCAAATCGTCACGCACGGACAAAATCAGTTTACTTCCTTTTCAACCGTCCCATGATCGCGCGTTTGACTTCGCGGTCGGATTCGCGTTTTTTCAAATCTTCACGCTTGTCGAATTCCGCCTTGCCCTTGCCGACGCCGAGCGAAACTTTCACTTTCCCGTTCTTCCAATAAAACGACAGCGGCACGAGCGCGTTTCCCTTGATGGAAGCCAGGCTGAACAGCTTCCGGATTTCCGATTTGTGCAACAGCAGTTTGCGCGATGCCTTGGGCTGATGATTTCCGATATTGCCGTGCGAATATTCATCAATGTGCGCGTTGTGCAGAAACACCTCGCCGTTTTCCACGCGCGCAAAGGCGTCGCTGATCTGGCCTTTGCCGGCGCGCAACGCCTTGACCTCGGTGCCCTGCAAAACGATTCCCGCCTCGAACGTTTCGAGAATGTGATAATCGCGACGGGCCTTTGAATTGGTGACGATGTCGCCCATAAAAACAACAGCCAGAAGGTCGCCCTTCTGGCCGTCTGATAAAAGAAGAAATTCGCGTCTGCCGCCGGGCTAGCTTTTCTTTCGTTTTTTCGCGGTGGGCCGGACGAGTTCGACCGGTTCGGGAATTTCGAAGCCGATTTTGTCCTCGATGATTTCCAGCAGCGCGATGTCGCTCACGCTCATGTTTTCCGCGCCGGCGACCAATGGACGGCTGAGGCCGCCCGCTCCGGAATTGAGCTGGCGCACGCGGCGTGAAATCAAGTTTATCAGAATGTTGGGATTGCCAACCTTCTCCAATGCCTTTTTCGTCAATTCAGAGTTCAAATTCGTTCCTGGTCAAAACAGAGCGGTGTAAAATATCCGCTGCCGCCTTGAATGCAATAGAAATATTCCCGAAACACAATTCTCCAAATTCGTCAATAATATCCGCTGGCACTCCATTTTTTCGTAGCGGAATCGTAACTGCACGTATTCATTCCAAATCCGGCGTACTGAAAGGCCAGAACGTATGCGTCGTTTTTCGAATCGTACAAAAATGAATCTGGACTCGACGGCCCCGTGCGGGAAACTGCGGCATCCGAATGCGGCGAAGTCACCGGCCCAACTCTTCCGTGAATCAACAACGCTCCGGAATCGGGCAGATAAATCGGCGCCAACTCGGCCAGGTGATCCGGATAATGGCCGCGCTCGTCACGAAATTTCTCCAAAGCGGCGATAATCGGAGCTGCGGCTCTATATCCATCTTCAGCCTTTTGTCCTTTGCCGGGAATCGTTCCGCAGGAAGTCAGGCACAACGCGAGAAATCCGAGGAACAAATTTCGCCGGAGATTCTTCATAAAACAGTTTGAATTGCCTGACATATTTCAGTTTTGTCCGCTTCACATCATCCGCTTTGACACAGCCTGAACTTTCAGAAAATAGCGGCCAGCCCGTTTTTCCAGATTCACCCGCGCGCCGAAAGCGTTCGCCAGCGATTGCGATTTCAGCGTTTCCGCTTTTTTTCCAGCCGCCAGCACGGAGCCGTTCTTCAAAATCAGCACATGCGAAAATACCGGCATGATTTCCTCCACATGATGCGTCACCAGAACCAGCGTCGGCGCGTTTTCACTTTCGCCGAGCCGTTGAAGAAACTGAAGAAAATGCTCGCGCGCCGCCGGATCCAATCCCGCGCAAGGCTCATCCAGAATGAGAAGACGCGGCCGGGCCATCAACGCGCGACCGATCAAAACACGCTGGCGTTCGCCTTGCGACAAAACCATCCACGGGCGATCCGCAAGTTGCGCGCATTCGATTTGTTCCAAAATCCGGAGCGCGGCAGCGCGGTCGCGCCGCGACGGTCTGCCCCAAAAATCAATCACCGCGTTTTTTCCGCTTACCACCGTTTCCAGCGCCGGTTCGGAATCCGCCATCATTTGCCGCACGGACGAACTCACGATGCCGATACGTTTGCGCAATTCGCGCCAGTCCGTTTCGCCGTATCGCCGGCCAAGCGCCGAAACGCCGCCGCGCGTCGGCATCAGATAACCGGTAATCGCACTGAGCATTGAAGTTTTTCCGGAGCCGTTCGCGCCGAGAATCACCCAATGCTCGCCCGCGTTCACGCTCCATGAAATGCTTTCGAGAATCACCGTCCGCCCGCGCTCGATGTGCAAATCGGAAATTTCGAGAACGGGCGCGGCTTTTTTCGTGGATGCGGGAATGCGCGGCATGAAAATCAGTTTGTTGTTTTCATTTGCGAAAATCAAACACGGCTGAATCAACGTTTTCGGTTGTGACTCTGCCGCGAATATTTTTCGCGCGCGAGTTCTTCGGCGCGACTGCGCAGCGAAACGTCCGGCGAAAAATTTTCCCAGCTCAAAGCGGAAGACGATTCGAGCATCGCGGCTTCCCACGAATTCCGATCCGTCGAAACCGGCGGCGGCTGAACAGAGCCTTGAATCAGCAATCCGTCGCGCGTCCGGCGTTGCGCCGCGCCGGCGATTTTTTTTCCATGCCACAGCAAATCGAATTGTTCGTATCCGACGAAGCATTGGCCGGGACCAGATTTCACGCAGCACGGCGCGAGTTCGGTTTCAATTTTCAATTTCGCAAACGCGATTTGAATCCATTCGTGAACGCGGCGATAACTTTCAATCGCGCGAAGAAAATACCATTCGTGATTTGGCGGAAAAGCCAGACTGTACGTCCAGTCGGCATCATGCGGCACCAGTCCGCCCGCAGTTGGACGCCGCACGAGCGGGCGCAGCATCGTGAGTTTTTCGATTTCGGAAAATTTTTGAAAATAGCCGAACGACGCCGCCGGCTCCGTCCAGCCGTAAAATCGCAAAACCGGTTTTTGCAATCTCGGCATCGCCACGAGCAGCGCCTCGTCCATTGCCATGTTGAACGCCGGTTCGCACGGGCCGGATTTCAGGAAAAGCCAGGTTTGCCGTGACGTTTCGGAAGCTGAAAAATTTTCCGGCAATTTCAAGACGCAAGTTTTGATTTTGAAGTTGAGGATTTGACATCGAGCGTCGAGCTTTTCACGCCGATGCGCGGGCAGAATTTCAAGACTTCGCAATTCGCGCAATCGGGATTTCGCGCGAAACAACGCCGGCGTCCGTGCCAGATCAGCAGATGCGTGAAAAGCGCCCATTGCTCGCGCGGAACGATTTCCATAAGGCCGCGCTCGATTTTTACCGGATCGGTTTCTATCGTGAGCCCGAGCCGTTGGGACAATCGCGCGACGTGCGTGTCCACAGCAATTCCGATGTTGATGCCGAACGCGTTCCCGAGGACCACGTTCGCGGTTTTGCGTCCTACGCCGCCGAGGTCAATCAACTGCTCCATCGTTTTTGGAACCTCGCCGCCGTGCTTTTCAATGAGCGAGCGGCAGCACGCCTGAATATTTTTCGCTTTGTTGCGATAAAATCCGGTGGTTTTGATGTCCTGCTCCAGTTCGGAAAGATTCGCATTCGCGAAATCCTCGGCGGAACGATATTTTTTGAACAGATCCGTCGTGACAATATTCACGCGTTTGTCGGTGCATTGAGCGGACAAGATAGTCGCGATCAACAGTTCGAGCGGATTCGCAAAATTCAATTCGCAATGCGCGTCGGGATAAGCTTTGCGCAGCGCGGCGATAATTTTTTTAACACGCGCCGTTTTTGCTTCAAACGTTTCTCGTGGCATGACGCGAGGATAATCGGCTGGAAAAGATTTGAACAGAAGCGAACAAAGAAAACAAAGCGCCGCGATGCGCCGCGGCACTTGTTTTAAATTCGTTTGCGATGGCAATTCGCTATTCGTCCTTGCCGCACTGGCACAACTCCGGTTCTTCGATTTCTTTTTTCGTTGCGACGCGCGGCGTTCCGTCCGGCGCTTCGGGATATTCGAAAATTTTGCCTTCGTAATTGCGGATCACAACGCGATCGGCGTTTCGGCTCAAAATATATTCCGGACCGATCGGCACTTTTCCGCCGCCGCCCGGCGCGTCAATCACATACGTCGGCACGGCGTAGCCGCTGGTGTGTCCGCGCAATCGCTCCATGATTTCCATGCCCTTCCGAACACTGGCGCGCAGATGCGCCGAACCGGAAATCAAATCGCATTGATAAATGTAATACGGTTTGACGCGGCACATGAGCAGTTTTTGAACATGCGCTTTCATCACCATCGCGTCGTCATTCACATCGCGCAGCAGAACGGATTGATTTCCAATCGGAACGCCCGCGTCGGCCAGACGGCCCAGAGCATCGCGCACTTCGGTCGTCAATTCGCGCGGGTGATTTGAATGAATGCTGAAAAACAGCGGATGAAATTTTTTCAGCATCGCGCAGAACGCCGGCGTGATGCGTTGCGGAAGAAAAATCGGAATGCGCGTTCCAATCCGCAAAAATTCCACATGCGGAATCGCGCGCAATCGGCTGAGAAGCTTTTCGAGTTTTTCGTCGCTGAACAAAAGCGGATCGCCGCCGCTGAGCAGAACGTCGCGAATGTTTTTGTGGTCGCGAATGTAGGCGATCTGGTCCTCGAATCGCGGATGAAAATCGTAGCCGCTCGCGTTGCTGACCAGGCGCGAGCGCGTGCAATACCGGCAATACGCGGCGCAACGGTCGGTCACGAGAAACAACACGCGATCCGGATAGCGATGCACCAGTCCGGGAACGGGCGAATGCGAATCCTCGCCGCACGGATCGCTCATTTCCCAGGATGCGGTGCGCGTTTCTTCGATGCGCGGAATCACCTGCCGGCGAATCGGGCAGTGTTCGTCCGCGGGATCAATCAGATTGAAAAAATACGGCGTGATCGCCAGCGCGAGTTTGTGGTTGGCGAGTCTGGTCCCCGCGATTTCCTCCGGCGTCAGCGTCGGCATGAGCCGCTGCAACTGTTCCGGCGTCGTAATTCGATGCTGCAATTGCCAGTGCCAGTCATTCCATTCGGCGTCCGAAACATGCGCCCAGAAGCCGCGCCCGGCGGAATGGAAAGTTTTTAGAAGGTCAGAACGCGATGGAGGCTCCCCGCCCTGTTCCCGTAAAGTATCGCTGTGCATTTTCAATAAACTTGTTAGCGCACTATAATTTTGATCGGGAGCCTGTCAAGCGACGGGGAAATTGCAGGAATAAACGTCGAACAACGAACGCTGAACATCGAACATCGAATTTACGGCTCGAAATTCACGGAACGTTCGATGTTCGTTGTTCAATGTTGAATGTTCGATGTTTATATTTAATTACCGTGTTTCCACCGCCCACTTCGAAGCCGACGCCGTTTCCACAGGGCCGAGCGATTCGCGTTTTTTATCCAGCGCGTCAAGTTTGGCGATGGATTCCATGGTCAATTTATTGAGAATCGGGCCGGACGGTTTTTTAAACGTGAACAGCGACCGGGAAAAATTTTGTTTCTGCAGATACGTCGCGATCACGTCGCGGTAACCATCCAGAATGGGAAGAATCGCGGGCGCGGCGGACAGACGCAAAATCGTCAATTCCTGTAATTTACGTTCGAGCGCCGGCGGTTGTTGTTGCGCGTCCCATTCGCGAAGAATGGTTTGAAGCGGAATCTCGGCGCGGCGCGGCAGCGCGTTTTGATCGGAGCGAATCTCAACCGTCGTTCGTATCGCCTCGTCCAATCGTTCCCGGCTTTGGTCCAGCGTCCACGCTTCCGTCAGATCGTGTCCGGCGAATTGAACAAGTTGCAGCGCCCACCATTTTTCCACATCGAGCGCGCGATGAAAATGCGATTGAAAACCGTTCAGAAAAGCAAATTGCCAATTATATTTTTCCGGCAGCTCGGCGAGCATCGCCCGGAAACACGCCGGGCCATCCTGAAAATGCAGAAGGCGGCTCACGAATAATTGCGCGCTGCTGTGGAAAACCTCGGCGTCCCGCATGGTCCATTGACGCGGATCCTGCCAACTGAGCTGATCGAACGTGAGCGGCTTGTTTGCGCGCAAAACAATCTCCGCCTGCGCCAGCGGATTTTGCCGCCGCGCGTCGAAGAAGACGCGGGAAATGTTCATCCCGCTTTCACGGCGTCCCGATGACAGGCTCAATTCAAGCGTTGTCAGGTGCAGCAGATTTTCGGCAAGTCCGTCGGCAAACCAGAGCGGAATTTCCGCCGAGCGCGAACCCGCGTTGCGATTGGCGATTTCCCAAAGCACGACATGCGTGATGGCGCGAACGAACGTCGCTTCGTCCGTTGTGTCCGGAATTTCGACCTGATACGCCCAGCCCAGCGGCCCGGGTTGGACATTGATGGCGGGCGGCTCGTTTGGAAAATGCGCCTGGCGCGGATGAAGATAAACCAGGCCGCGCGCCTCGCCGGTAATTCCCAGTTCGCTATAAATCGTCTGCCTGACGCGTTCGCACGCAATCACGAGCAACGCCGGATCGAGCGAAATGGAATTGGTTTTCGAGCGAACGAACCGCGATGGAACAATCGGTTGCGGATACGCCAGAAATTCTCCCGATGAACTGCGCGTGGAAATGGTTTTCGCCGGAACCTGCGATTCTCCATTTCGCGCGAACGCGAGCAGAAGAGCGAGAACGACGAAAAATTTCATCGGACGAAAACCGCAATGCGCGGTCAGGTTTTTTTAGCCGCCGGTTTCGACGGTTTGCTTTCCGTTTTCGCGGCGGGTTTGGTTTCGCCGGACGGTTTGGATTCCGCGGGTTTGGACGCCGCGGAATCTTTCTTCGCGGCTTCCTTGTATTTTTCGCTTCGATAATCGGTGATGTAAAATCCGCTGCCCTTGAAAATCAAACCCGCGCCGGCGCTGATTTTCTTTTTCACTTTCCCGCGGCCCCATTTTTTCTTCGCGCAAAGCTCTTCCGGGCAGACGGCAAGCGGCTTTTCCGCCATGGACTGAAATTTTTCAAATTCGTGTCCGCATTTCTCGCAGACGTACTCGTAAGTCGGCATAGTCAAATTCCAAATTTCAATTTGCGATTTCTGATTTTAGCAAAATTTCCAGAGCGCACAAGACCCTGAAACCGAAGGAAAATTGAAATTCAAGATTTACCCGCCGATGCAACTCATCGAACGCGAGGGCGCGACGAAATCCGCTTCGCCGATGTGATGCCGCGCTTCCTTGGTCCAAACCACGCCGCGAAGCCACGCGCGCAATTCCTGATCACCCGCGCCGTTTCGCAACTGCGAGCGGAAATCATGTTCGGTCACGCTGAAAAGGCACGTGCGGATTTTCCCGTCAGCCGTCATGCGAATGCGATTGCAATGTCCGCAAAACGGCTCGCTCACCGGAGCGATGATTCCGATTTCGCCGCGGCCGTCCGCGAAAATCCAGCGTTTCGACGTGGATGAAGGATTTTCCACCGGCGCGGCTTTCAAATCGAAACGGGCGCGAAGGCGATTCAGAATTTCCGTTCCGGCGACGACCATTTCTTTTTGCCACGCGCGCGCGGAATCGAGAGGCATAAATTCAATGAATCGGAAACTCAGGTTTTGATCGCGCGCAAATTCCGCCAGCGATTCCAATTCGTGATCGTTGATGCCGCGAATAATCACCGCGTTGACCTTGACCGGATTGAAACCCAATTCCCGCGCCAGCCGAATGCTTTCCAAAACCTCATTCAAACCGTCGCGTCCGGTGATTTTTTTGAAATTCTCGCGATCCAAAGAATCAAGGCTGAAACTGACGCGACGCAAACCGGCTTCGCGCAGCGCGCGGGCTTTTTGCGGAAACAAAAATCCGTTCGTCGTCATCGCGAGATCTTCGATTCCGGGAATCGCCGCGACGCGCGCGACGAGATTTTCAATATTGTGACGCAATAACGGTTCGCCGCCGGTGAGCCGGATTTTTCGAATTCCCAGACCGACGGCGACGCGAATCGCCCGTTCGATTTCTTCAAAGGTAAGAATGGCGGATTTGGGAACCCATTGTTGCACAATCGGCGCGGAGTTGGGCATGTGCGCCCAATGGCCGCGGTAAAAATTTTGCGCGGCTTCGGTTTCGGGCAGGCAATAAAGACAATGAAAATTACAGCGATCCGTAACGCTCACGCGCAGGTCGCGCATCACGCGGCCATGCGAATCCACGAGCAGATCGGAATCGGTCATTGCGACGGCGGATTCGTGGCGGAAGGCGAATTCGTGGCCGGCGGAATCACGCGCACGGTTCCGTCGGAACTGACTTCCACGTTCAGATCGTAAGTGGGTTTTTTCTCGGGCGGCGCCGGCGACGCGGCCGAATTCGCGGCGGGCAGATGCATTAATTTCTGCGCGCCCTTTTGTTCCGTGCTCGTGAAAAGTCCCTTGCGAATCCAATCCAGCCGTCGCGAAATATTCAATTCCTCCTTGAGCTTGGCCACTTGCGCGCGCAGGACGGAAAGATCGTTGAACTGGCGTTCCAGTTCGGCCTTTTCGTTCATGAGCCGTTGAAGTTCTTTTTCAAGAAACGCTTTGTCGCCTTCGGACGCGGCGAGTTTTTTTTGTGTATCGGCGATTTGCGTCGTCAGGTTGGTGATGGATTCGCCAAGTTCGGCCGCTTTTTGGTCGAGCGACTGGTTTTGCGATTCCAGTTCGGTGATGCGCGCGTCGCGCTGGGCGAGTTGATCCTGCGTGGATTTGAGCGCGTCCTGAGTTGTTTTCAACGTGCTTTTGGTGGTTTGGAGCGCGTCGGAAGTTTGCGCGAGATTATTGCTCAAATTCAGGAGCGATTCATTTTTTTGAGCGCGATCGCTTTCCAACTGGGCGTTGACTTCGCGGGCTTTTTCGAGTTCCGCGCCGGCGTTGACCCATTTGTTTGAATAACTGCTGATGCGGTCGTTGGCTCCCGCGCGCTGGTCGGCGGCCTGCTTCCGGGTCAAAATCAAAGCAATGACAAGACCGGCGCAAATCAAAATCAAAATGACAATTCCCAATCGCGATTTCATGTCGTGGCAGAATGTGACGGCCCGGGCTTTTTGGCAAGTGCGCTTCGTTTCAAATTCCGGCTTCCGATTCCGAGTTCCGGGTTTCAGTTTTTTTTGGTTTTCAACGCCCGGCTTGAATAAATGAGCGCGGCTCTTACATTAACGGCATGAAGCTGCCTCGCGAAACGCCGGTGATGACATTGCCCAATGTCACGTTGTTCCCGCAATCGCTGCTTCCTCTTTACATTTTCGAGCCGCGCTATCGCCAGATGCTTTCCGACGCGCTGCATTCCACGCGTCTTTTCGCCGTTGCCATGCAAAAACCGAACACGACGCGGGAAATCCCATTGCCGGTTGCAGGACTGGGATTGATCCGCGTTTCTGTGCAGCATTCGGACGGAACGTCGCATTTGATCTTGCAAGGCATTGCGCGCGTCGCGCTGGAATCCGCCGTGCGTTACAAGCCTTATCGCGCCCACAAAATCAAACCGCTGAATTCGCCGCCGTGCGACACCGTGGCCGCCGACGCGCTCATGGCAAAAGTGCGCGAATTGCTCGGCGAACGGGTCAAACTCGGATTGCCCTTTTCTTTTCCCGTGATGCCGACGCAGCATTTCGAGGAACAACCCGTCGCGCCGCCATCGTTTTCCGCGAAGGAAATTCTCGGTTATCTCCATTCCATCAATGATCCCGACCAGGCGGTGGATCTGGTTTCCTGCGCCGTGCTGCCCAGCGCGGTTCAACGGCAGACAATCATGGAAACGGTGGACGTGGAAACACGGCTGCGGCGGTTGATTCAATTTTTAATTGCGGAAATCCGGAAACGACAAAAAGGCGAAGCTTTATGAGTGATGCGCAAAATATCCAAAACAACGGCGCGCCAGGCGGCACGCGCGAAGAAAACATGTCGGCGCTGTTCGCGCAAATGGTCATTCAACAGGCGAACATGGCGATGATGCTGATGGGGCAGGTGCCGCATCCGCAAACCGGCCAGACGATCAAAGACATTGAAGCGGCGCGAATGTTTATTGATCAGTTGGAAATGCTCGAAGAAAAAACCAAAGGCAATCTGAGCAAGCACGAGGAAAACCTTTTGCGCCAAAGCGTCACGACGCTCCAGATGGCATTTGTCGAAGCGGTGGAATCCCGCGAAAAACCAGCGGCGTCCCAAACCGCGCCCGCCGCCGAACCCGCGCGTGAAACTCAGCCGCCTCAAAGTTCCGGCGAAACAATTTCCTCTCCCGCGCCCGAAGAGGAATCAAAGAAGAAGTTTTCGAAGAAATATTAGAGACTGACTGAAGATTTTAAAATGAACAAAACGGATTCCGAAGAATTCTGTTCATTCTGTTAAATAAAAAAGGCCCGGCGATTGCCGGGCCTTTGAATTGAGATCAAAAATCGTCAGGGCTTTTCGGTTGCGGCGGCTTCCGCGGGTTCCGCCGGCGGTTTCAGGCTTTCGTCCAGGATTTGAACGTCCGCCTCTTTTTCCAGTTTCTGGATGTAATCCGGAATCTGCTTCTGCAAATTCATCTGCGCGAGATAATCCTTGATGTCGTCTTTTACTTCGTTGAACTCTTCTTTTTTCGCGGGAATTTTCTCGTACAACTTGATGATGTGATAGCCGTAAGGCGTCGTCACAATGTCGCTGACCTGATTGGTTTTCAGTGAAAACGCCGCGTCCTCAAACGCGGGCGTCATCTGACCGCGCGGAAAAGTATATTCTCCGCCGTTGTCCTTCGAGCCGGGATCGTCGGAATATTGCTTGGCCAGCTTTGCGAAATCCTCGCCGGCTTTGGCGCGTTTCAAAATGTCTTCCGCGATTTTTTTCTTCGCGGCTTTTTCAGTGTCGGACAATTCGGCGCCGGTGGTCGGATCTTTCGTGCTGATCAGCACATGCGCCGCGCGGACTTTTTCCGGCTGCTCAAATTTCGCCGGGTTTTCGTCGTAGAATTTTTTTGCGTCGTCGTCGGTGACCGGCGCCGGATTCAATTCCCGTTGGATGACCGCCTGAAAGGTGGCTTTTTCGGTCAGATCATGATTCCATTGATCGCGCGTTTGCCCCGCGATCTTCAATTGCTGGTCGAGTTTCTGGTTGAATTCCTCGTCCGACAACTTGGAGTTTTCCTTCAATTTTTTCAGACCTTCCTCAAATTTCGCTTTGCCGGCGGCTTTATCGGCGTCGGTGACTTTTGCGCTCAAAAGCTGCTTGGCGATGAGCGACTGCAATTGCTGCTGCTCGATCATCGGCATGTATTGCGGCGGAATCACCTGCCCGCGTCCGGCGGCGGCGGTCTTGATTTCCACCATCGCCTCGTCGAGGTCGCTGCGGGTGACCTTGACGCCTTTGCCTTTCGCCACGATGGAATTCGTGAACAGGTCATCGGCTTTGATCACCGGCTTTGAGCTGTTGTTCGTCGCTGCATTTTGATCAGCCGCGTGCGTCGCCAGCAACGGCGCGGCCACGCAGATCAGGACGGCTGATTTCATAAATTTTTTCATAAATATTTTTGTTAGACTAACACAGTTCTACAGTTTGACCACTTGCACATTGCTGATGTCCGGATCCTTTCGAATTTCGTCCAAAACCTCCGCAGTCGGGACGCTGTCCAGATTCAAAACAGTCAGGGCATAACCGCCCACAGTATCACGGCTCAGGCTCATGCTGGCAATGTTAACTTTGTGCTTCGCCAGCAGCGTTCCGAGGTAGCCGACAATGCCCGGGCGATCCTTGTTGTTGAGAAACAACACAACGCCCGACGGCACGAATTCCGTCGGTTGGCTGAACAGGCGCACAATGCGCGGATTGTCGGGCGAACCAAAAAACGTTCCGCCCGCCGACATGACTTTCATTCCGCCATTGGATGCCTGGACATGCAGCCATTCATTGAACGTGACCGGCTCGTTCGAACGTTTTTCCTCGACGGTCAATCCAAGTGTGGAAGCGATGCTGCGGACATTGATATTATTCAAATCTTTCACCGAGGCGCGTGAGAGGAATCCCTGCAGAATCGCGCGCGTAATCGGGTCAATGTTCGGCAGATCCTTCGCCTTGCCGCCGTAAGTAATGTACAAACGATCCACCTGCTGCGGCGCGAGTTGCGCGAGCAATTTCCCAAGTTTTTCGCCAAGCGTGAGATACGGTTTGACCTGCTCGTAGGTTTTCGCGTCGAGATAGGGAAGATTCACCGCGTTGCGCACTTCGCCGGTGAGCAGATAACCGGCGATCACTTCGGCAACTTCAATGCCGCATTTCTCCTGCGCTTCCTTCGTGCTGGCGCCGAGATGCGGCGTGAGCGTGACGTTCGGGTGTTTGCGAAACGGATGATCCGCCGCGAGGGGTTCGGACGCAAAAACGTCCAGCGCCGCGGCCGCCACTTTTCCGGAATCCAACGCCGCGAGCAAATCGGCTTCGACGATAATTTCGCCGCGCGCGCAATTCACCACGCAAACTTTCGGTTTCATTTTTGAAAAGGCTTCGGCGTTCAGCATTCCGCGCGTCTGCTCCGTCACCGGCATGTGAACGGTGATAAAATCCGCATCGCGATAAACGGCGTCCAGTTCGCTGACCAATTCCACGCCCAAAGCTTTCGCGCGCGCTTCGGTCAGAAACGGATCGTAAGCCAGAACTCTCATTCCGAACGCGATGGCGCGTTTCGCGACTTCGCCGCCGATGCGGCCCATGCCGAGAACGCCGAGCGTTTTTTCGTAAAGTTCCGTGCCTTGAAATAATTTGCGGTCCCATTTTCCCGCGGTCATGGAAAGATGCGCCTGCGGAACTTTCCGCGCGAGATTGAGGATCATCGCGAAAGTCAATTCCGCCGTCGTGATCGTGTTTCCGCCCGGCGTGTTCATCACGACCACGCCGCGTTGCGTGGCGGCTTCCACGTCAATGTTGTCCACGCCCACGCCCGCGCGACCGACGACGCGGAGTTGTTGGGCGGCTTCGAGAATTTTTTTCGTCACCTTGGTTTCGGAACGCACGACCATGGCGGCGACATCGGAAACCATCGGCAACAATTCCGCTTCGGAGAGGCGTTTGGGCAGAACAGTGACTTGAAATTCAGGCCGTTGTTGCAACAGCGCGATGCCTTTGGGCGAGATTGGATCACAAACGAGAATTTTCATAAAAGAGCGGCGAGTCTAGGAGAAGCCGGAAACGAGGTCAAACTTTCAACGGAAAAACAAATTCGTTTGGACGCCAACGCTCAGACACGGATTGCACGGATTTTTTATCTGTGAATTTGTGAAATCCTTCTCAGACCTGCTTTCATTCGTGTCGAACTCCGGAGAATTTACAGATCAATGTATTGCGGCCGAAATCCGTTTCTGTCCCACTGCAAAATCGCCACGCTGCGTTCCAGATTGAATCGTTGTTTGCCGGCGTAACCGGGATTGAAAAACAGAATTCCGCCAAGCATCTGGCAAAAGCGTTTGTGCGTGTGGCCGAACACCACCACGTCCGGTCGCTCGCGCGAAATCCACTCTTTCAGGGAATCGCCCGGCTCGCGCGGCTCGACGATGTGGCGCATGAGAAATTTGCGTTCGTTCAACGTGACCACTTCGGTTTCGCTTAAAATGATTCCTTCGTCGGTGTTGCCAAGCACCGCCGTTACGGGCGCGATTTGCGCGAGCTGAAATGTGATCCACGCCGAGCCGACGTCGCCCGCGTGCAGAATATGATCCACGCCCGCAAACAATTCCGGGAGTTTGGGATCGAAAAAATCGTGCGTATCGGAAATGACGCCAAGTTTCATAATGTTTTCCAATACTGAACGATTTCAGAGCGAATAAACAAACTTGAATTCAAAGTCATGGAATTTCGTTTTGCGGATTTGCAATTTGGCCCGGGAAAATTTCGTTTCGGGCGCAGTTCCGAGAAATCAGGCCGCCGCCTCTTCCGGCGCTTCGTCGCCTTCGGATTCCTCCGGCGCGGCGGGTTCTTTTTTTTCCTCGGCCGATTCCGCCGCGGATAATTTCATCGCGCCGACGAAAAGTCCGGTGAAAAGACCGCCGCTCAGAAGTGTGTTGCGGAAAAACTGCCACGTTTCGGGCCAGCCATGAGTGCCGGTAACCAGCGCAGTGATCCAGCCCCAGAATGTTTTTGAATATTCCGGATTGGCAAAAGGATTGAACAGCCAGGACGCCGTGTTGGTGATAAAATAAAATAAAATCGCGCCGAGGATTCCGCCGCCGAGCAGACTGGCGAAAGAGGATTTCGGTTTAAATCGCCGTCCCAGCCAGATCAAAACGCCGTAAGCCGAGTAATTCATGAGTTGGAATCGCAACGTGGACCAACGCCACACATCGGGAGTTCCGTGGCTCTGATAATAAAAATTGAGCG
>DASSNZ010000002.1:0-7664 GCA_035701135.1 Verrucomicrobiia bacterium | reverse complement strand
ATTGCCTGCACGCGATTGGTGTCGGGCCGGAAAGCGTCCGTCGCTTTTGGATCTTCCACGAGATCAACCGTCGCGGAATTGGTGAAGGGCGGATTGAAAAATTGCGCGTGGGCCACCGAAGAAACCAGGAAAACAGCCGTGAATGCCAGAACTGTTTCAAGGTTCCGCAAAACAAGGTGTTTCCGAAATCTTGCCGGCAGAAAAGAATACCATCCGCAGTTTTTTTTCTGCCGACGTGATGCCGGCAGCACTTTTGCGGTTTCCATTCGCGTTTGGAGCAATATTTTTTTTCTGAAAATTTTTAATCTGCGCCGCATTTTTCTGTGCGTTTCTTGACACGTTCGGATACGAATGGTACCACGAGCTTGAATGCTGACCATTAAAAATTGGATCGGAAAAATTGCGATTTTTTTTCCGTTGATTGCGCTTCTGCTTTCCGGCTGCACGCCGCCCGGACCGCGCGCGCTGCTGAGCGGAAAAAAACTTCTGGATCGCGGCGATTACGGCGATGCGATTGCGAAACTGCAAACCGCCGTCACCCTGATGCCGACCAATTCGCTCGCGTGGGATTATCTCGGGATTGCGTGGCATCAGAGCGGCGAAATCACCAACGCCGTCCGCGCGTATCAGCAGGCGTTGACGCTGGATCCGGATTTGACCGAGGCGCATTACAATCTCGGCTGTCTCTGGCTGGAGCAAAATCGCGCGGACCTCGCCAAATCGGAATTCACCGCGTTTACGTTGCGCGACGGAAATTCGGCGGACGGATGGCTGAAACTCGGCGAGGCGCAAATGCGTTTGCGTGAACTGACTTTAGCGGAAAAAAGTTTCAATGAAACTTTGCGGCTCGATCCGAAAAATCCGGAGGCGCTTAACGATCTGGGATTGGTTCAGGTTCAACGCAATCGCGCTTCCGATGCCGCCCGTTTTTTCGACAATGCTTTGAAAGTTCAGCCGGATTACGCGCCGGCATTGCTGAATCTCGCGATTGTTTATGAAAATAATTTGAACAATCGCCCGTTCGCGCTGAAAAAATATCGCGAGTATTTGTCGTTAAAAGCGCGGCCGGAAAATTGGGAATCCGTGAACGCTCACGCGCAGGTTCTGGAACGCGAACTCGCTCCCCCCGTGGCATCCGTGCAAATTCCGGCAAACTCAAATCCGGAAAAATCCGCCGCAGTTTCCCCGCGCGATTCGGCAAATCCGAAATCCGCGCCGGCAAGCAAACAGAATTTAAAGACTCCCGTGGTTAAATCGGACGAATCTGTTCGTTCCGCGCCGGACGTGAAAACCGACACGGTTTCAAACGGCCCGGCGGAAATCGCATCGGCGCGTTCGGAGAAACCGGCAAAACCTGAAAAACGCGGCTTTCTCCAGCAGATGAATCCGATGAATTTGTTTCATCATAACGCGGGAAATTCGTCCGCAAAAACAGAAACCGCGCCCGGCGGAACGGATTCGCAGGCGAATCGCTATCATTATCAGAATCCGCCCGCGCCCGTGGCCGGAGATCGCGGCGCGGCGGAGCAGGCATTTCGCCGGGGCGTTCAGGCGCAAACTGACCAGGATTTCGCGGAAGCGATTCGGGATTATCAAGAGGCGACGCAGGCCGACCCTGCGTATTACGACGCGTATTACAATTTGGGTCTGGCGGAAACTTCGGCGGGTCATTTGCCGGAAGCGGCGCGCGCGTACGAATTCGCGCTGGCGATCCGGCCGGATTCGCTGGATGGACGTTACGGGTTTGCGCTGGTTTTGAAACGGATGCGATTCGTGCCGGACGCGGTGAATGAATTGGAAAAACTGCTGGCGCGCTATCCGAATGACGCCCGGACGCATTTGGCACTGGCTAATATTTATGCACAGGAGTTGCATCAACAGGCAAAAGCGCGCGCGCATTATTTGAAGGTTTTGGAGCTGGATCCGAGGAATCCGCAGGCTGCGGCGATACGTTTCTGGCTTACATCCAACCAGCCGTAGCTCTGGCATGGAACTGGCTTGCATAAATTCACGCGCTGTTTGCAAATCGCGCGGAATGTTATGCAAATGAGCCTGAGTAACCTGCCGTTTAACTGGTTCGATGTTCTCCTCGTCGTCGTGCTCGCGCTGGGAATCCGGCACGGGCGAAAACACGGGATGTCCGAGGAATTGTTCGGGATGCTGCGCTGGATCACCATCGCCGTGGGCTGCGCGTTTCTGTACGGACCCGTGGGTGATATGCTCGCGCAGTTCGCGTCGTTCAGTTTGCTTTCCAGTTACCTGATCGCCTACATCGTCATTGCGCTCATCATCTTCGCCATCTTCGCGGGACTTCAGAGAGCGCTTGGCGGCAAGCTGGTCGGGAGCGAAGTTTTTGGCCGGAGCGAATTTTACCTCGGCATGTTGGGTGGATTGATTCGCTTTTCGTGCGTTCTCATTGCGGGAATCGCGCTGCTGAACGCGCGGCTTTACACGCAAAAGGAAGTCACCGGGAACGAGGCGTATCAGAATGATGTTTACGGAACGAATTTTTTCCCTACTTTATATTCCATTCAGGCGCAGGTGTTTGATACATCCCTGACTGGTCCGTGGATCAAGCATCAGATGGGTTTTCTGTTGATCAAGCCGACAGCGCCGGAAAATAAACAATTTGTACAGAAACAATTCGCCGTGCCTTGAAGCTCTGGGCCGGCGGCGCCTTCCATGGCCGGCTTTTTTTCTTCCGCGACACTCGAGCAAATTCGCGCCGCAAGTGACATCGTTGATGTCATTGGCTCCAGCATTCCGCTGAAGCGCGCCGGCGCGAACTTCGTCGCGCTTTGTCCGTTTCACAAAGAGAAAACGCCGAGCTTCAACGTCAATCCGCATCGCCAGATTTTTCATTGTTTCGGTTGTCACAAGGGCGGCGATGTTTTCACGTTTATCAAGGAATACGAAAACATTGACTTTGTGGACGCGGTGAAACGGCTGGCCGAACGCGCGAAAATTCCTCTCGAGTACGAAAAAGGAAAAGCCGAGCCTTCGCGGCATCTCAAAGATCAATTGCTCGAAATCCACGAGCAAATCGCCCGGCGCTGGCAGAATTGCCTGGCCAACGAAGCGGCCGGACAGCCCGGGCGCGATTACCTGAAAAAACGCGGCGTCAGCGATGAAGCGATTAAACAATTTCGCATCGGCTGCGCGCCGCCGGGCTGGGATGACACGGTGAATTGGGCCAAAAGCAAAAATTTCGATCTGGCCGTTGTCGAAAAAGCCGGATTGATTATCCGAAAATCCGAAGCGCGCGCCGGCGATGTTCCGTCAACCGCCGCGCCGGTTCATTCCGCCGACGAGACGTCGGCGGCACGTTTTTACGACCGTTTTCGCGGACGGCTGATGTTTCCGATTTGCGACGAGCAGGGCAGGGTGATCGGTTTCAGCGGACGCGTTCTTTCGGGTGATGAAAAAACGGCAAAATATGTCAATTCGCCCGAAACGCCGATTTTCACCAAGAGCAAGGTTTTTTTCGGTCTTGATAAATCCAAACGCGCCATTCTCGACGCCGGCTTCGCAATCGTTTGCGAAGGGCAACTGGATTTGATCGCGTGTTTTATGGCCGGCGTGCAAAACATCGTCGCGCCGCAAGGCACGGCGTTCACCGACCAGCACGCGCGGATTTTGAAACGTTACGTGGATGAAGTCGTGCTTTGTTTTGATTCCGATGAAGCCGGGCAAAACGCCGCCGTGCGTTCGCTGGATCATCTTCTCGCGTCGGGATTGGCCGTGCGCGTCGCCGTCGTACCCGCGCCGCACGATCCGGACAGTTTCATCAAGGCAAATGGCGGTGAAGCATTTCGCGAATTGATCGGGCGGGCCGAAGGTTTTTTTGATTATTACCTGAACCGGCTTTGCGCGACTCACGAGGCGGCGACGGACAAAGGGCGATTGGCAATTCTCACGGGAATGGCCGAGGCGGTTTTGAAAACAGGCAACGGCGTTTTGATTGACAAATACGCGCAAAAAACCGCGCTGCGATTGGGAGTTTCATCCGATGCCGTTCGCGCGGAATTCAAAAAAATTTCCCGCCCGCACGGAAAATTGGAAATTGCCGGGGCCGACGAAAATTCAACTGAAACACCGATTGCGCAACGTCCGTCCACGCAGGAATTCTGGCTGTTGAAATTATTATTTTTGCAGGAAGAACTCGCCCGATGGTGCGCGGCGAATCTGGACATCAACTGGATTCAACACGAACTCGCTCGGGAAATTGTGGCGCGGCGAATTGAGCTTCAGCGACAGGAAAAATGGAGCAGTCTCGCGGCGTTTCTCGATGAATGCGAAACGCCCGAAATGCGAAATCTGATTACCGAGGCCGCGACGGAGGAGCGTCCGATCCCGAATCCCGCGCAGCAGCTTGGCGATGTCGTTTTGCGATTGCGAAATCAATTCATTGACCGGCAATTGATGTTGTTGATTCATCGCGCGAACCAGCCTGAAACCGACGACGCGGCGCGATTGGAACTTTTGCGAAAACAACAGGAACTTCGCCGGTTGAAACGCCAGCCGCTGCCGCCGGTTGTTTCGTGAGAAAAGAAACAGATTCGCGCGGTCAGCGAAGAAGAATTAAATCCACCGTTTCACCGGGAAAAACGTCGAAGTGCTCGGGCAGATTCACGGAAAAAGGCAGGCCGCGTTCCAGCGGATTGGCCAGCGCGTTGTTTAACGGGTTATTTTTGCTGTTGCGATTGACCGGCTGAATCATGGTTTCCACCGAGGAACCGACATGTTGAACCGTGGCAATCGCTGTTTTGCGCGGAATGCTTCGCGTGCGGACGCGGACGCGATCTCCAACTTTCGGAATCAGGCTGAGCGGCTGGCGCGCGAACGCAACGATGCGCGTGGAATTGGAGGAAGTGATCGTGACGATCGGTTCGCCCGCAAGAACGCGTTCGCCGGCGCGGTGATTGATGAATGTGACAACGCCGTCAATCGGCGCGGTGAGTGAAATCGGGCCTTCGGTCAGGAGCAGTTGCGCTTCCTGCGCGGCGATGGCCTGGCTCAGCCAATTGGTGTTTTCGGTGTGCGAATTTTCCTCGCCGCTTAATGTCTGAAGACGTTTTTGCATTTCGGAAACGATTTTTTCGCGTTCAGCGACTTCCTCGCGCCGCGAGTCGCGGAGGTCTTTTGCCAATTCGAATTCGCTGTCGGAAACGATTTTTTCCTGGTGCAACTCGGACTGGCGCTGGAATTCCTTTTCAGCGTATTCGAGATCCACTTTCGCGGTAGCCAGTTCGACGCGCTGGTTCAGCCAGTCCAGCCGGATCTGCTCGTAATTCACCTCGTTGCGGTCCCGATCAAGCGCAACACGCGTCTGGAGCGTTTTCAAATCAATTTCGATGGAGGCCAGCGACGCTTTCAGCAACTCGGGATCGCTTGGAGAAACTTTTCCGATGATTTCGCCTTTGGTGACGGTGTCGAAACGATCCACATTCAATCCGGTGAGAAGTCCCGGAAGTGTGCTCAGGACATTCGCGTGAATGGTTTCCACTTCGCCGACATAAGTCGGCGCCGCGATGTGATTTTTCCAGATGAAAACCGCGCCGGCAATGGCCGCGCAAAAAGTCAACACCGGAATGAGTTTGATCCGGAATTCGCGCCAGCGATGTCCGGGTGGAATGGGAATGCGGGAGGATTCGTCCATTGATTACAATTCGGATTCGTCGTCGGGTTTGATGCTCATGATGCGCGATGTGCCCTGAATCGAACGCACTTCCGTCAGCAATTCGCCCGCGCGTGCCGGATCGCGCAGGAGAAGCCGGTATGAAAGGTCGGTCCCCAATTCCGGGCCGAGCGAATGCTGGCTGGCGCAGTGAATTTTCAGGGAATACCGTTCGAGAACCCGCGAGAGTTCGCGCAGTTCCGCCGCCGAGCGCGACCAGTGCAGGTTCAACAAAAGATCGTAACGATGCCGCGTTCCAAAAGACGTGTACCAGAGGTAAATTAAAATTGCCGAAGCGAGCACGGTGCCAATCACCGCGCTGGAATATTTCTCCGTTCCCGCAGCCATTCCCACAACGATGACGGACAAAACGTAAGTCGTGTCCATCGTGTCGCGAAGGATGTTGCGAAAGCGCACAATCGCGAAAATCGCCATCAGCCCGAATGCCGTGACAAGATTGTTCGACATTACCAGCATGACGAGGGAAACGATGACGGGAAGGACGATCAGCGAATTGACAAACGAGCGCGAATAGGAAAGTCCGGAATGCGTGAGCATATAAACCCACGCGAAAGTTTGCCCCGCGAGAAACGCCAGAAGCAGACTCATCAGCATGACGTTCAGATCCAGCGGCGTCGCCGCGTAATCGCCGCTGACCAGCCAATCGCTCATGCAACCTCCGTCATGATCCTGTTTTGCGCTTCAAGAATGCGTTCCTCACCGTAAGTCATAATGCCCATGGCGTATTTTGCAGCCGAGTCCTGCCGCAAATTGAAAACCCGCACCAATTCCGTGAACCAATTTGGAAAACGGTCGGTGAATTTCAATTCGAGAATGACTTCAGGCCGGAAAACCGAAAGAGGTTTTTCCATGAATGTCGAAAGCCTCGGCAATGGCTGGGGACTGAACCGCACCGAGCGATCCAGCGTCACGCGCACCGAATTGTTCCGCGGACTCATCCACGCCTCGCGCTTGTAAGCGACGTGCGCGACGGGAACGGCGCGCTCGACGAGCATCCTTTCCATGAAAGATTCCATGGCGAACAATTCTCCGGGCAACGTGGACATGACGAATTCCGAACCCGGGTTTTGCCCCGCCAGAATTGTCGCAATGGCATCGCGCCGCACCGCGCAACGTTGTTTTATGATGACGTTGTTCATGCGCCGTTTGGTTTCCAGAAACACCGGCGAATCCAATTCATCATCGTAAAATCGCACGCGCAACTTATAGCGATTTTTATCTCCGTTGACTGTCTGCCGGTAAAATTTCAGCGGGCGGGAATCCAGATAAAGACTGTGAACCGGATAGGAATAATCCGGACGACCGAGGCTGAATTCGTCGGGAACCAGATAGGATCGAATAAAATCGCGCGCGGCGAATGCGACCGATTCAGGCACGAGATATTTGATCTCAAAACGCTGCAATTGCATTTTGTCGGTTCGCATAGGGCTTCAGGATTAGAATCCCTACCAAAATTCCTCGAACGTGGAAATGCTAAAAATTTAAAAATGAAAATCCGTTTCAAAAAACAAAATCGAAATTGGGACGAATTTCGAAAAATTGCGAACGTCGGAAGCTTTTCGCGAATTCGAATCTCCGATTCCGGATTTCATTTTCCTTAATTTTGCCAATCGCGAAAACCGCCGGCTTACTCGTATCGCAACGCCTGAATCGGATCCAGCCGCGCGGCTTTGAACGCGGGAACCAAACCCGCAATCACGCCAATTGCCACGCTGAAGCTGAATGCCACGATGCACGCGCCGGCGGTGATTTGCGGCAGATTATCGGTCGGTGAAATATAGCCGAGCAGATTCACCAGCAGCACCGATGTGATCAAACCCGCGATGCCGCCCAGAATGGCGATGACGATGCTTTCGACCAGAATCTGAACAAAAATATCCACCGAGGTCGCGCCGATGGCTTTGCGAATTCCGATTTCCCGGATTCGCTCGGTGATGCTCGCCAGCATGATGTTCATGATGCCGAT
>DASSNZ010000001.1:0-6705 GCA_035701135.1 Verrucomicrobiia bacterium | reverse complement strand
CGGATGGATGGACGTTTCAAGCGTCGGCGCCGGCGTTGTCGAAACGGGAACCACCGTGACCGAATCGCCGTTCTGTTTTGAAAAGAAACTGGATTCGGCATCGCCTCTTCTGACGCTGGATTGCGCCGAGTCAAAAAATATTTCCTCCGGCGAACTTGAGTTGACGGATTCCACCGGCCGTCAATTTCTCAATCTCAAGCTCAGCAATATTCTGATTTCGTCCAATCAGGTTTCGGGAATTTCTGAAAACGAAAATCGCCCGAATGAAACCGTTTGTCTGACGGCAAAGATCGTTTCCTGGACGTACGCGGAAATAAATCCGTCATCGGGTTTGCCCGCGGGTTACGTCACGAACACTTTGGATTTTTTGAGAAAAACGGGTTCCGCCGGAACGGCAAATCCCATTTTTGTCGTGACGGGAATTCACCGGAACAACGGCGTGGAACTCAACTGGCCGGCAATCGCCGGAAAACGTTACCACATTTACGCCGTCACGCGGCTGGACGCTCCTTTCGCATTTCTCACGGATGTCGTCGCCGAGACGGACGGCGAATTGACCCGCGAGATTTCGCCGGTTGGTTCCGCAATGTTTTTCGTTGTCGAAGAAGCTCGATAATCTCGCGGATTTCCACGGTTTTTGCGGTGAATTCACGGATTCAGGTTGCGAACGGTTTTTCGCGGAATAATACTGTGGCGGACATTTACGACTGTGATTACCGAATGGAACATTCAATCGCGCGGCCACGGCTGCGAGGTTTGCGGAAAAAATTTCGCCGATAAAGAGGCGTATCATACGCTTTTGCTCGAGGAAAAGGCGGAGATCCGCCGCTCGGATATTTGCGTTTCCTGCTGGGCACAATCCGGCGAGGCCGCGCGCGCGCAAAAAGGTTTCATTTCCTATTGGCAGGGAGTTTACGAAGCGCCGCCGCCGCCGACTGAAACCATCAAAAAAGAAACCGCCGAAACGTTGCTGCGAAAATTGATCGAGCTGAACGATCCGTCGAAAATGGCCGCCGGCTACATTCTCGCCGTCATGCTCGAACGCAAACGCCTGTTGAAAGTGAAGGAACAAATCGTTCGCGACGGGCGGCGCATCTTCATTTACGAACAGCCGAAGACCGGTGATGTTTTCACCATCGCCGATCCCGACCTGCGACTCGATCAATTGGAACAAGTGCAGCGGGAAGTCGCCGATCTGCTCGAGCACGGATTCAATCCGCCAGCGGAAATTCCCGTTTCCGACGCCGCGCAATCTCCGGAAAATTCCGGCGAAACCGCGCCCGAAACCGCGCCGCAAATCGAAATTGTCAGCGAAACGCCGGCGAGCTAGCTCTATTTTCCCGTGGCCGAATTTCAGGAATTTCAGGAAAAACTCGGATACACCTTTCACGATCCGGCCTTGCTGAAACTTGCGCTGACGCACCCGTCCATCGCGCACGAACTCGGCGCGCCGCTTGAAACGAATCAGCGACTGGAATTTCTCGGCGACGCCGTTCTTCAACTGGTCCTCACGCGCGAACTTTACGAAAAATTTCCCGGATTCAACGAAGGCCCGCTCACCAAAGCCCGCGCGAAACTGGTCAACCGCCGCGCGCTCGCCGAAAAGGGACGCGACCTGGATATCGGGAAAAACCTGATCGTCAGCCGCGGCGAGGATTTGCAGGGCGGACGCGAACGGCCTTCCGCGCTGGCCGACGCGTATGAAGCGTTGCTCGGCGCTATTTTTCTCGACGGCGGATTCGACGCGGCGCGCGAAGTGATTCTCCGATGTTTTCGGAATGCGTTCGGCGCATTGACCGTGATTCCAATCATGGAAAATCCGAAAGGCGAACTTCAGGAATTATTGCAATCCACTTCGATCCACGCGCCGCAATATCACGTCGTCTCCGCGTCCGGTCCGGATCACGACCGGATTTTTGAATGCACGGTCCACCACGACGGCGTGGAACTCGCGCGCGGCCGGGGCAAAAGCAAAAAAGACGCGGAAAGCCAGGCCGCGCTTGCCGCCCTGGAAAAATTGCGCGCGAAAAAAACACCGCCCGTTTCCGGGCCGGGCTGACTCGGAGACTGATCTCAAAGCGCGGATAATTGTTCACGCCAGGAAAAACGGGCGAAACTTCAACGCCATTATTTAAAATTCGCTCTTGCCAAATTTCACTTTGTAATACAAAGTTAGATTATGGATTCGCAACAGGCCGCCGAGCATCTGGAAGTGATTCGCACATTGATGGAACGTTCCGCGATTTACCGGCGTGCGCTCGCGCCGGTGATGACGCTGGCCGGGACATTGGGAATTTTCGGCGCGCTCGCCGGCTGGCTTTTGCATTTTGAATCTCCATTCGCGTTTTCCGCTTACTGGCTCGTCATTGGAATTCTTACGGCAATCAGCGCGTTCCTGCTGGTCAGACAGCAGGCCGTCAAACAACGCGAGGAATTCTGGTCGCCGCCCACGCGCCGCGTTGTCCACGCGATGCTTCCCGCGCTGCTGATCGGATTTTTGCTCGGTGTCGTTGTCGTGATTGCCGAATGGAAAAACGGCGCGGCGGACTGGACGGCGGTTGCGCCCGTGGTTGATCTGACGTGGCTGCCGCTGAGTTGGATTTTGCTTTATGGATGCGCGCTGCACGCGGCCGGATTTTTCACGCCGCGCGGATTGCGATGGTTTGGATGGCTGTATTTATTGGCAGGAAGCGTCGTTTTGATCGCGTGGTCACTTTTCGGAATGCGTTCGGCGCGTCCGCAGTTGACCGGGCATCTTCTGATGGGAATTTTCTTTGGCGTGCTGCATCTGGCTTACGGAACCTACCTCTCGATCACGGAGAAAAGGAAGAATGCGACGTGAATCCCGAACCGTTTCTCCAGCTCGACCGTGTGATTCACGAGAAAGGACGGCTGGCCATCATGTCCATGCTCGCCGCCTCGCCGGAATTATCTTTTACGGAATTGCGCGACGCGCTGGCGATGACCGATGGCAATCTCACGACGCACGTCCGGACGCTCCAGGAAGCGGGTTACGTGGCGGTTTCAAAATCCTATCAGAACAATCGTCCGCTCACGACCTGTTCGCTGACGGCATCGGGACGAAAAGCGTTCAGCGCGTACGTCAATCTGCTGGAAAAGATCGTTCAGCAAACCAAAGGTAAATGAAATTCCTTTTGAACAGATTTTAAGAACTCGTAGCCTTTAACTTTGCAATACAAAGTAAGTATGGATTTTCAAAACAACACGTTATGCGCGGCCGGCGGCGCGCCGGTTTCCTTCAGCCGATTTGAAATAATTCGCGCGAAACATCTCGGCATGTGTTTCGGCGTGCGCGATGCGATTTCCCTGGCGCTCGCGCAGGCCGACGCCGGGCCGCTGACGATTCTTGGCGATCTGGTCCATAACGATACCGTTCTCGCCGATCTCCAATCGCGCGGCATTTCCATCCGGCAATGCGCTTCCGAAGTGCAGACCCAAACGGCGATGATCACGGCGCACGGTGCGTCGGAACGCGATATTGCGAAAACCCGCGCGCTTGGCCTGAACGTGCTCGAGGCGACCTGCCCATTGGTAAAATTCGCGCATCGCGCCATTGTGAATCTCGCGAAGGAAGGTTTTCATCCAATTATTATCGGCAAATGCGATCACGTGGAAGTGCGCGGATTGACGGGCGACCTGACCGAATTCGATGTCGTGCTTTCCGAGGACGATATTTCGCAATTGCGCGAGCGGCCGCGATTTGGCGTCGCGGCGCAAACCACCCAGCCGATTCAAAAAGTTCAGCATCTGGTTCAATTGATTCGGAAACGATTTCCCAATTCGGAAATTCGTTTTGTTGACACCGTTTGCCGGCCGACAAAGCAGCGGCAGAATGCGGCCGTCGAACTCGCGCAAAAATGCGACGTGGTGATTGTCATCGGCGGCGCGCACAGCAACAACACACGCGAACTTGTCGCGACCTGCGGAAAATTTTGCGCGCGGGTTCATCACGTTCAAACCGCCCAGGACCTGCGCGAGGAATGGTTTTCGGAAATTGAAACGGTCGGCATCACCGCCGGCACCTCCACGCCGGACGCGATCATTGATGCCGTGGAACTCCGGCTCAAAAATCTGGCCTCGCAAACGGAATCGTGGTGTGAGAAAAAGGAAAACGCGGAGACTGCGTGAAAACAAGTTTCGCCCAATCCAGTTCGCAGATTGGAACGTTGTTGCGCGGGGAAACCGGCCCGATCAGCGGCTGGACGGCGCAATGGGACGTGCGGCGGCTCGCGTTGCACTTTGCGATTATTTTTATCGGCGCGGGATTTTACGGCGCGGCGATGGGCTGGTGGCGCGATTCGCAACAGGCGTTTTACACAGCGGTTAAATTGCCGCTGATTATTTTTCTGACGACGTTCGGAAACGCTTTGCTCAACGCCATGCTCGCGCCGCTGCTGGGATTGAACATTCCGTTCCGGCAATCCTTCCTCGCGATTCTGATGGGTTTTTCCATTGCCGCCGCGATTCTCGGCTCGTTCAGTCCGCTGATTGGGTTTCTTGTCTGGAACGCGCCGCCGCTCTCGAGTGTTCAACAGGCCCAGGCGACCTACAGCGTCATTCTGCTCACGCATGTTGCCGTGATTGCGTTTGCGGGAATCGCAGCCAATTTGCGATTGCGAAATTTGCTTCGCGAACTCGGCGGAAACTCGCGCGTGGCGCATCGCGTGTTGTTCGCGTGGCTGGCGGGAAATTTATTTCTGGGAAGCCAGCTCTCGTGGATTTTTCGTCCATTCATCGGCTCGCCCGGCCTGCCGCTGCAATTTCTCCGCGCTCATCCGCTCAATGGAAATTTTTACGAAGCCGTCCTGCGCTCGTTTTTGCAACTGCTGAATTTCAATTAACAAACAAAAACCCACATTGACTTATGGACAATGCAAACGTCATTCCGCCGCGGATTCCACCGCAAATTCCAACCGTTCCTGTCGCGGACGTTTCCGCGCCGCCGCTCGGTGAAAATCCCGAGGAACGCGCCGCGATTCCAAATGCGGCGACCGCGATCGAAGCGATTCTGCGCCAGCCGCGACGCGTGATTTACCAACTGCGCCAGCCCGGAGCGGGCCGGTTGATTTTCTGGATGCTGCTGATTTCCGTCGTATGCAGTTTCATTTACGGCGTTGTAGTCGGCTCGTTTTCAATGCACGAACAACTCTGGGCCGCGCCGATGAAAATCGCGGGCGGACTTTTAATCTCCGCGCTGATCTGTTTGCCGAGCCTTTATATTTTTGCGTGCTTGAGCGGATCCCGCGCGCGGCTTGTCGAAATTGTCGGACTTGTATGCGGCTTGCTGATGTTGATGACCATTCTGCTGATCGGCTTCGCGCCGGTGGCGTGGCTGTTTTCGCAATCCACCGAATCGCTGAACTGGATGGGCGCGCTGCACCTGGTGTTCTGGGGAATCGCGACGATCTTCGGGTTGCGATTTCTGAAATCGGGATTTTCGCATTCGCAGGCGCGGTCCAACGCGGGGCTGAATACGTGGGTCATCATTTTCATTCTGGTGGTATTGCAAATGACCACGGCGCTTCGGCCAATTGTCGGACGCTCGGAAACTTTTTTGCCGGAATCGAAGAAATTTTTCCTGAGTCATTGGTCGGATTCGCTGAGAAATCCGGCCGAACCGCGTTAATCGCCGAGCGGCTTTTGGAAAACGCGAGTACGGATTTGGTTCGGAAAAATGGAAGGAAGTTAAAATGAGATTATTGCGAATTGTTTTCAGACAGGCTCTGAAACGGGAAACCGCCGCGCCGATGCTCGCGCTGGGGTTCGCGTCGGCAACCGGCGTCGCGCTGGTGCTGGCGCGGATCGGCTGGACGAAAAATCTATATTACGGATTTCTGATCTGGAATTTATTTCTCGCCTGGCTGCCGCTCGTGTTTGCGCTGCTGGCGTGTGGCGAATATCGAAATCAATCCGTCCGGCGCTGGCGATTTTTCGGATGGGCCGGAGCATGGCTTTTATTTTTCCCGAACGCGCCTTACATCTTCACGGATTTGATTCATCTCACCACTCGATTTTACGGGCATTTCTGGGTGGACCTGATTTTGATTCTGCTGTGCGCGTTCATCGGGCTGATGCTGGGTTTCGTTTCGCTTTATCTGATGCAATCCCTCGTGTCGCGAATGTTCGGACGCGTGGCCGGCTGGTGTTTTGTCGCGGGCGCGGCGGGGCTGAGCAGCGTCGGCGTTTATCTCGGGCGATTTCTGCGATTCAACAGTTGGGACGTATTTTTCCGACCGATAGAAATCGTCCGCGATTTTCACGCGTGGATGGGCAGTTCCATGTTGAATCGGACTTCCGCCGCGTTTCTCGCGCTGTTCGCGATCTTTTTGTTCCTCGCGTATTTAATGCTTTACGCGTTGACGCATCTGTCGCCCGCGCAACCTTTTGAAGATTTCGATCCGGAAAGTTCGGCCGTATGATTTCCATAGCACATCACCAGAATCATGCGAACACTTGATCCACTCCCAATGTTATGTTCCTAATAAGGTCGGTTTTTTGGCTTGGTTCCGGGAAATACATTCCTCAAATAATTCGTATAATATTCATAAACCATAGGCTCGCCGGGCGCGGTTGAATGACGAGTCATAAATATCGGGTTCGACGGCAACCCTAGTAATCCAAAATAATTTGTGGGTTTAAGTGGTTCAATGAACGGAGAATTGAAAACAAAAAAACAATGTGAAA